>CAYLIP010000040.1:0-25672 GCA_964383855.1 uncultured Actinomycetes bacterium
AGCAGACCGCGTGGACGTACGCGAAGGCCGCGAAGCGCTTCCTGGCCTGGCTCAAGACCGAGGGTGAGGCGGTGGACGGGGAGGTGCAGCTGCCGCGGCTCCCGAAGCGCCTGGTCGAGACGCTCGACCGCGACGAGATCCAGCGCCTCGAGGATGCGGCACAGACCGAGCGTGACGCGCTGATCGTGCGCGTCCTGGCCGACACCGGGATTCGAGTGGGCGAGCTCGTTCGCCTGCGGCTGAACGACCTCGTCGAGCGCGAGCGGCACGCCTTCCTCAAGGTCCGTGGCAAGGGGGATCGGGAGCGGCTGGTTCCATTGGCGCCGATGCTCCACCGCCGGCTGGTCCGCTACGCCGAGCGCCAGCGGCCCCGCGACGCCTCCTCCGACCGGCTGTTCCTGTCCCGCCGGCGGAGCCGGCTGACGGGCGACTACGAGGCGCTGACCGAGAGTGGCGTCCAGCAGTTCATCCGCGACCTCGGAGAGCGCGCCGGAATGCGGAAGCGCGTCCACCCTCACGTCTTCCGCCACAGCGCTGCGACCCACATGCTGCGGCGCGGAATGAACCCGCTCCTGGTCGCGCAGGTCCTGGGCCACTCGTCGCTCGCGATGATCCAGAACGTCTACGCGCACCTCACGCCGGTCGACGCCCACGTGGCCCTGATCGCGGCCTTGAAGGACGAGCAGTAGTCAATTTGGTCAATCTGGTCTAAGCTGTCGGTGTGAAGAGCGCCGCCGAGATCGAGTTCAGCAAGGCGAAGGCGGGCCTGTCGGAGGTGATGACGGACGTCGTCCACCGCCATCACGTACGGGTGATCGATCGCAACTCCGGCCGGGAACGCGCGCTGCTGATCGGCGAGGAGCTGGCAGAAGACGCCCTCGCC
Source organism: uncultured Actinomycetes bacterium (assembly GCA_964383855.1). Lineage (GTDB taxonomy): Bacteria > Chloroflexota > Dormibacteria > Dormibacterales > Dormibacteraceae > CAZHAC01. The sequence continues at coordinate 884 of CAYLIP010000040.1, forward strand.
GGCTACCGCTTCGCGCCTGAGCTGATCATCGATGGTGACGAGGTGACCGCCCGGCTGGCCGACTTCGGTCTGCTCGGCTTTGGCGAGACGGTCGACGAGGCGTTGGACGATCTCGTCGGCGAGCTGGACGCCTATGCCGACCGATTCCTCGCCGATTACGGCTTCTACCGGCGCACGAAGCGGGCCCATCACCTGCCCTACCTCCTGCGCTTCAGGGTCACGGCGCCGGAGCGCCGCCGCGAGCTGCTGCTCGACGACTCGAGGGCAGTCACCGTCGCCGGGTGAAGACCCCGGACTGGTCCGAGGTCGAGGCGTTCTGCCGGATCGACGGGTGGGAGGAGGTCCAGGAGGGCCGGAGTCCCGATCACCGCTACTACCGACTCGTGCTCGACGACGGCACCGTCCTCGAGACGCGCGTCTCGCACTCGCAGAAGAAGACCATGAGCGACGGGCGCTGGAAGGCGATCCTGCGCGACCAGCTTCGCGTGAGTGCGGAGGACTTCTGGAAGGCGCTGCGGACGAAGAAGCCGGTATCGAGGCCAAGCGCGCCACCCGACGAGACGGAAGCCGAGGCGGTTCCGGCATGGGCGGCGGCGACCCTCAGCTCGCGGCTGCACATGAGCCCCGCGGACATCGCTGCGCTCGGCCGCGAGCACGCTGTGGAGCTGGCCAAGGCGACCTGGTCCAGGCCGCTCAGCGAGCACGAGGCGACGCAGCTCGCTGTCGAGGCTCAGCATCGGACGCGCCCAACGCGCCGGCGGCGACCTCCGGAAGGCTAGCGTGGCCCTTCAGGAACTGGTTCGCAGGCGCGCCGAGAAGGTGCTCGACGGCTTCTGCTCGGATCGCGTGCCGGCATATCTTCGCGATGAGATTCCGCTCGAGTACGAGTTCCGCGGAAATAGCGTGACGATCGTCGAGCGGCGAGTGCCGTCGCATCCCGCAAGGGAGGGTCAGCCCTGGACCCGAATGCCGATCGCGCAGTTCCGATACGACCTCGGCACCGGTCGCTGGACGCTGTACTGGCCGGGCAGAAACAACCGATGGCATGTCGACGACGACATCGACCCGGCGTCGGACCTCCGGCCGCTTCTCGCCGAGGTGGACCGCGATCCGACGGGCATCTACTGGGGCTGAGCTCACCCGACGCGCCTCGCGCCGCCGCACCTGGTCGCGCCTACCCCGTCCGAGACGTCCAACATCTCGTCCAGTCCGGGCATGGGCTCTGCCTTGATCAACGCGCTGGCTATCTTCGCCAGCGTTCCGGCCGCGACCGGCCGGCCGTTGATGGCCTGGCTCACCGTTCCCGGGCTCAGACGGGCCCGCCGCGCGAGGTCGCTGCCCGATAGCCCTCGCCGGGCCATCTCGAAACGCAGCCGATCGGGCCGCAACCTGGCACCCATCAGGTCTCGTGCCTATGCACAGGTGGACACCGGAGGCACGGTGTTACGCGCTCCGTGCTGGAGGTTTCTCTAGCTGGTTCGCCATTGAAAACCCGCCTCGCTGATAGCACCATCAAGGTGGCCTTCGCCGGTACACTCACCTTCGTCTGGCCGGTCACCGCCTCCGCCTCCGGCCGTTGAGTCGAGGCGATGACCCGACGACGAGCGCCCGCCTGCCCCGGGCCAGGCCGACACCAAAGCCGGCGCTGCCTGGCGGCGTGCCTTTGGTCGTGATGAGCCGACTCAACGGCGCTGACCTCTCCCATCTCGTCGATCACGACCGTCGCGTACGCCAGCCATCGGCCGGCTCGGGCGGCGCCGTAGCGGCGGAACGCGCGATCCGGGACCCTCTGGAGCGCGTAGCGTCGCAGGGCCAGCCCAGCGCGCGACAATGCCACGTGGGGCGCGCTGATTGTTCGGGTACGACGGGCTCAACGAAACTCGTTCGCTGGACGGCTCTTTCGCGTTGGTGAGTCTCCGGTTCTTTAGCACCATCCTTCTTCGATGGCGCGGCGGCGCCTGCGCCTCGACGCTAGGAGGGCGTCCGACGAAAAACCCGGACACTCTGTCCGGGGTCGGACAGCGTGTCCGTCTTTCGAGGCCTCGCGGGTGGCCATCCTCTGAACTGCGCTCCAAGTCGCCTCCGCGTGGCGGCTTGCGGTAGAGTTCGCGGCTCCGGTGAGGCACCTACGGTGGTGGACGGTCCCGATCTACGTTGTGTTCGGCATCGCAGCGATCGTTCTCGTCCAAAGCGGTCCCGTCGGTCGATGGCTCCTTGTCGCGATCCTGGTTGTCTCACTCGCTGCGCTTGTGGCGATCGGCCTGAGGATCGTCACGCACGCTGACCACGCCGAGATCGATGTGTCGGCCGAGCCTGAGGAGGTGTTCAACCTTCTGATCGATCCGCACGATCTACGGATGGCAGATCCACGGATGGTTGACCTCCGTCTCGTGTCCGGAGAAGCAGGCTCCACAGGTTCCACGTACGAGTATGCCTTGGCCGTCGGTCGCCGCCGACTTGAAGTCCACTGCGAGGTACTCGAAGCCGCGATTCCGTCAACGCTGACGATGCGGCACTACTCACCACCGATGGTGGCTACGGACACATACAGCATCACGCCGTCACAAGGCGGCTGTCACGTCGAGTTGGATCGCCGGTTCGAAATGACGCCTCTCGCGTACTGGTCGACGCGAAAGGAGCGGGCCGCGATCGGTTCGCAGATGCAGCGCTTGGCGTCGGTAGTCGCTCCTCCACGTGCGTAACCGCGTCGGCGCCGTGGCTGTACGCGCTGCGCGATCGTGATGTCGTTGCGGAAGTCTAGGAACGCGCCGGTAAGAGAACTCGCGGTGATAGGGCCTTCTCGAGCGCAGTTCAAGCGGACCGCTCTCAAGGGCTATACGTCCATCACCGTGCTCGCGGCTCTTGCCGTCGTGACCGGCTCGGCCGCGGTCTTACTGACCACAGGGTGGCCTCAACTCACCGAACTGATATGGCCCGTCGGCATCATCGTACTCACGATAGCTGCGCTGTTGGCGTACCACCTGCTTCAGCTGCAGAGCCGCATAGAGGTGTCGGAGTCCGAGGTCCGGCTTGTCCGGCTGTACGGGACGAAAAGCGTCCGCCGCTCAGTCATCACGGGCATCGCGTGTCGGGACGTGCGAGGAATGGTCCAGTCCTGGCGGTACGCCATCCTCCACGACACCGAGCAATCCCGACTGCTGGTCCTAGATCGCGCCTACTGGAGCAACGACTCGCTGCGGCACCTCGCCGAGCTGCTCGGTTGCGCAATCTCGCTCGAGTCAGAACAACGGACCGTTCGATCGCTTCGCCGAGAGTTCCGGCGTCGGTGACCCGACCTCGCCACCCTGTGGTCTGTCGCGCCGCTATGGGTTGAGGTGCTCAAGACCGGCACTCGCAGCACCAGGCTGCGATCAAATTCGGGACCGACGCGGTCAGCTCATCGCAGCAGAGCTTGAACTTGCCAAGGTTGAGGTAGCGGGTTCGAGTCCCGTCTCCCGCTCCACTTCTCTCCTCCGGAGGCGCGCCGGCGAGGAACTCGACGGCTCCGGTTCAACGAGGCCCGGCACCCCCAAGCCAACCTCTGCGGCCGACGGACATCGACCGCAGAGGTGCGCGCCTGAGCTTCCAGGGAAGCGGTTCCCTCAGATGGCCGGCTTGATGTTCTGGTTCATCCGGAACACGTTCTCCGGGTCGTACTTGGCCTTTATCTCGGCCAGCCGGCCGTACTTCGACGGGCCGTAAGCCGCGCGGACCCTGTCCTCGTCGTACTCCGCCATGAAGTTGACGTAGCTCCCGGTCCCGCTGGCGAGGGCAGCCAGCGCGTCCCAGAAGGCCCGGGTCCATGCCCGGTCGGCCTGGAGCAGCTCCGGTGCCGGGGCGACGGCCGCGATGTTGACGCCGAAGCGAGCCTTGCGGCTGCCACCGAAGGCGGTCGCGTCTTCAGCGACGCGAGCGTACGCGCCCTCGAGAACAAAGAGTGGCATGAAGGAAAGCGGCGACGCCTTCTTGGGGATGAAGTCGGTGATCACGTCGATCACGGCGTCGCTGAGCTCGTCGAGATAGACGGCCTTCTCATAGCCGAGGATTCCCCAGGGATTGCCCTCGTCGAACGCCTTCTGCAGCTCGACGTAGGGGATCGGCGTCACGAACTCAAAATTCGGGCTCGCGTCGCGCAGCATTCCGATCGCCTGGGCGTGAGCCTCGGGTTCGCCGAACCCGGCGACCACGATCGCGTATCCCGGCTGGCCCCGGTACTGCTCGGGAACGAAGGGCGCCGGCGGCGCGCTCAGGCCGGCGACCAGGATCCCGAACTCCTCTGGAAGCTGGTCGAGGTAGGAGCGGGCAAGGCGCAGCGCCTCCTGGCCGCGGTCGGCGCTCCAGAAGAACAGTCCCAGCTGGCACAGCGGGCCAACCTCATGGAGCCGGAACTCGAAGGAGGTCACGATCCCGAAGTTGCCGCCCCCACCGCGGATGGCCCAGAACAGGTCCGGATTCTCCTGCTCGCTCGCCCGCAGGACCTGGCCGTCGGCGGTGACCACTTCCGCCGCGAGCAGGTTGTCGATGGATAGGCCGCACTTGCGGGTCAGCCAGCCCATGCCGCCCCCGAGCGTCAGGCCGCCGACGCCGGTATGGCTGATGAAGCCGCCGGTAACGGCGAGGCCGTGCTCCTGCGTGGCTGCGTCCACATCGTTCCAGGTGGCGCCGCCGCCGACTACCGCGCGCTTGCCTGCGGGATCGACGCTGACCTGGTTGATCGCCCCCAGGTGGATCATCAGTCCGCCCTCGCAAACGCTCGAGCCCGAGAAAGCATGGCCGCCGCCGCGCACAGCGATCGCCAGTCCCTGCTGACGACCGAAGGCGAGTGCTGCGCGTACGTCATCGCTGTTGGAGGGGCGGACGATCACCGCCGGCCGCCGGTCGATGTCGCCGTTCCACACTCTGCGCAGCTCGTCGTACGCGGAGTGCTCCGGCGTCACAACGTCGCCGCGCACCTGCGCTCGCAAGGCCGCGATTGCATCAAGAACCTGAGCCATGGACTCCTCCCCCAAAACGCGCCGGAATGATCGTCCGCAACCTTAGCGATTCGGCACCGGTTTGTCTGAGGAATGCCGCGATGTTCACTGACGTCGTCCGCGCCCGGCGAAGCCGAGGCGGTGAGGACGGCTTGAGCCCAGCATCGAACGCAATGTCGACCTCGCCGGCTATCCCCGCAGAGGCCCGGCAGTCCGCCTGGCGGCAGCGTCGCCGCCGAGCCCGGACCGGCGTCGGGATCGGGCCCGGCCTACGGGCGCTGCCGGGGCTCGGCGCGCTCCCGACCCGGTGCTGGCTCGGGCTCCGGCTCTCCCTCCTCCGTCTCCTTCCCTGGATCTTCCTCGGGGAGTTCCTCCGGGAGGACGATCGGCTTTTCCGGATCGGCTACCGCCATTGATCTCGCTTCCTCAAACCTGCGGTCGGCTTGCCTGATACCCAAGCTATCACTTCAGGAATTGGCCGGCTGTATGGTGGCGGCATGCAATTGGAGAGCAGCGGGCTGGATGGGAGCCGGTTGGCTGGAAAGACGGCGCTGGTGACGGGTGCTGCGGCCGGGATCGGTCGCGCCATTGCCGAGCGCCTCGCCGCCGAGGGCGCGCACGTCGCTGTCGCCGACATCGATGAGGGACGGGCTCGAGAGGTGGCCGGCCAGGTGGGAGGCCGTGGCGTTCGTCTCGATGTCACCGACCCAGCTGCTTTCCGCGCCGCGGCCGACGCGCTCGCGAGCGACCGCGGCTCCCTCGACATCCTCGTCAACAACGCCGGGATCGCGGGCCGCTCCGCCCCTTCATGGGAGCTGAGCCCGGCGGAGTGGCGCGACGTGATCGAGATAGATCTCTCCGGCGTCTTCTACGGGTGCCAGGCGGTGCTCCCGCACATGCGCGCGGCCGGCTACGGCCGGATCGTGAACATCGCCTCCATCGCCGGCAAGGAGGGCAATCCCAACGCCGTGCCCTACTCGGCCGCGAAGGCGGGAGTCATCGGTCTCACCAAGGCCGTCGCCAAGGAGGTGGCGGGCCAGGACATCCTCGTCAACTGCGTGGCGCCGGCCGTGATCGAAACCGAGATCCTGCGCCAGATGAGCGAGGAGCACGTGCGCTACATGCTCGCCAAGATCCCCATGGGCCGGGCGGGCCGGCCCGCGGAGGTTGCCGCCCTGGTCGCCTGGCTCGTCTCCAGTGAGTGCAGCTTCTCGACCGGCGCCGTCTATGACATATCGGGGGGACGCGCGACTTACTAGGCGGCCGGGCCGTAAGCGCGGCTGGAAATTCGGCGGCTGGCGCTGGATCGCTGGTTCCCCCACGACCGGTTGCCGACTTACAAAACGGGCGGTTGAGCCCGGCGACCGCGACCGGCTAGGGTCTGCGGGCGGGGTAGAGCGCTTCGGCTCGGGGAACCCGGCCTGCTTGCGACCGCCCGTCGTGGCTCAAGCCGGTGACTTGGTGCGGGAGCGCTTCCGCCCCGCAACCATTCGCAAGCCTGGCCCGCCCGGGGCGTTGAGCATCGCAGGCTGATTGGCCCCCGGTAAGACCTCCAGTGATCCGGCTGGCCAATCCCCTCTTTGAAGCCGCCGGTCCGCATCTGCGACCGGCGGTCGTGTTTCAGGCCGGCGGAAACCGGCCCTGTAGGCGCTCAGCGCGTCGGACTTGGCGTCGGCCGGCTGGTGGGCGACGGCGAGGAAGCCGGCGACGCCGAGGGCGCGGCCGTGGCGGCCCCGGCGGCGGGCGCCTGCCCGCCCAGTACCGAACCGCCTCTGGGCTGCGCCACCGCGGGCACCTGGGTGGCCGGCCGCGCAGGCGGCGCCGCCAGCAGCGCGCCGCCGAGGACCACGGCCGCGATGGCGGCCACCGACAGCGCGAGGCCGGGGCCGACACTCTGGGCGGGCCAGTCACCGGTGCTCTGCGGCGAGCGCAGGTAGGCGCGGCGCTCGGGCGTCAGCTTGATCCCCTCCGCCGCCGCCCCCGCCCAGGTCGCATTGGAGTACACGAAGGCCTGGAACAGAAGCAGGATGGCGAGGGCGCCGGTTGCCACGCCGGGGGCGCGCACGAACATGACGATCGCGGCCAGGATCCCGGCGACGGCGACGGTGGTCTCCAGGGCCGAGGCCCGTACCGCGTCAACCAGGCGCGGCTCGCCCTCTCGCCGTTTGGGGGTGCGCAGGAACGCGGTTCGCGCCCCCGCGACGCCGCTCAGACAGGCCATGGCGACGACCCAGCTGAGAGCGAACCAGACGCGCAGTGCGCCGACTGCGTCCCGCCACGTGCACCGGGTGGCGGCCTTCATGGCCCAGAGGGCGCGGCCGAGCCCGGTGACCAGGAAGGTCAGGGGCACCACGATCGCCGCCCCGGTGATCACCCGGATGGGCAGCTGGTGGTGGAGCGCGGTGGCAACCGCCGTCGCTCCCAGGACGACGAGGAAGGCCGCGTTGAGCACGTCCCCGAACCACTGCACGCTGCCGAGCAGGTAGTGAAGCCGCTGCGCCGCGGTCAGGTGCAGCTCGTGACGGGTGAAGGGCAGCAGCTCGTGCCAGTGGAGGCGGAGGATCTGCACGCCGCCCAGCGCCCAGCGGAAGCGCTGCTTCTTCAGGCCGTCGAAGCTGAGCGGCATCATCCCGCGGCCCCAGGGGGTGGGGACATAGACGCCGCGGCGGCCGCGCCCGAGCATGCGCAGGCTGGCCTCGGCGTCCTCCGTGACGATCTCGGGATTCCAGCCGCCGATCGCCTCCAGCTCCGTGCGCCTGATGAGGCCCATGGTGCCCGCGAAGATGATGGCGTTGCGGTTGGCCCGGGCCGGCATCGTCACCGCGAAGAAGTAGCGGTAGCTGTAGTAGAGGGCCCGCAGGTAATCGTCGTCCGCCCAGTCGCGGTAGTCCTGCGGTGTCTGCACGAAGGCGACATCGTCGTCCGCGAAGTAGGGGACCGTCGCCTTCAGGAAGCCGGGCTCGACGAGGTAGTCGGCGTCGACGATGCCCACCACCTCGACATCGGCGGGCAGGCGGCGGGTCGCCTCGTTGAGGGCTCCCGCCTTGTACCCGGGCCAGTCCTCCAGGTGGATGAACTGGAATCGCGGGCCGAGCCGCCGGCAGAGATCCTCGAGGGGACGCCACACGGCCGGGTCGGGCGTGTTGTTGTCGACGACCTGCACCAGGAGCTCGCCGTAGTCGACCCTGGCCAGCGCGTGCAGCGTCTGCGCGACCACCTCGACCGGCTCGTTGTACGTGGGGACCTGCAGGGCGACGCGCGGCCACCTGCTTGCCTCGGGAGGCCGTGGCCGCCGCAGGCGGCGGCCGAGGACGTCCACGATCTCGAAGGCGTAGGAAAGGGACATCGCGAGCGCCGCCACCTCCAGAACCAGGAGCAGCAGCGAAGCGAGGACGCCGACCGGGCCCAGTCCCTCACCGAACGTGACCACCAGCGAGTAGACGACGTAGGCAAGGGCGCCGAGCAGCGCGGCCGCGAAGACCTGTGCGGCAAGCCAGCTCCAGCGCCTGAACAGCAGCCGGGTGATGGCCGCGCCGGCCGCCCCGAAAGCGACCAGCCAGGGCATCACGGCGAAGTCCGCAGCGATGGCCGACACCAGCGCGGCTGAAGCGGCCAGCGCCACCAGCCCCAGCGGAAGGGCGGTCCAGATGCTTGAGCGCGCAGCGCCGGGTAGGAGCATCACCAGCGTGGTGGTGACGATTGACACCGCCAGGAAGAGCAGGACCTCGAGCAGCATGCTCGACCACCATGACGGTGGCCCCGGGCCCGAAGTCAAGCGCCTGACTCGGTGCGCGCGGCGCGCCCTCAGGCGGTCAGCGCTACAGCGCTCCGCCGTTGACCCTTCTTTCGGCGTCCACAGGCTAGCCTGAGGCTGTCCCGGCATCCGGCCGGGCGTCGGGTTTTGGAGGTATGGACGATGCCAATGTTCGTGATTCTGGCCAAGCTCACCGACAAGGGAGCGCAGAACGTCCGCAACATCCGCCAGGCCGCCAAGGAGAACATGGAAAGGGGGCAGCGCCTGGGCATCAAGAACCATGGCTGGTTCATGACGCAGGGCGAATACGACATCGTCGTCATCGCCGAGGCGCCGGATGCAGAAACCATGCTGGCGCAGGCCGCCGGCGTCGCCGGCGTCGGCAACACGCGCACCGAGACGCTGCGCGCATTCACCCTCGACGAGGTCGAGCAGGCGCTGCAGAAGCTCGGCTGAGCGCAGCGGCTGACGGAGGTGGGTCCTCGGCAGGCCCACCTCCATCCAGCCCGGCCTCGCCGCGTACCAAACTAGCTCTCGGTGGGCGTCGGTCGCCGGAGAGCGCTGCTGGGCCTGGCGGTCCTGGTCTGGGGCGCGCTCGAGGCGGCCTTTTTGCGGTCACGCCTGGGGCCTGGCGACATCGAGGTCTACCACCGTTACGCCCTGGCCTTCTGGGCCGGGACGCCCCCGCTGCGCAGGCTGCCCCTGGAGTACCCGCCGCTCTCACTGGCGGCCTTCTCGCTCACCCTGGTGCCGCCCGGCGCGGATCCCGTCTATGCGTTCGCCGCCTGGATGGGAATCGGGACCGCCATCCTGCTCCTGGTAATCCACCGGGCGCGCGGTCCACGGGCGGCCCTGGCCACCGCCGCCTACCTGGGCGTCGGGGCGTTCGGAACGCTGGTCGCGCGGTTCGACGTGCTGCCGGTCATGACCACGGTCCTCGCGGTGGTGCTCGCCGAGCGCGGCCGGCACCGGCCCGCCTATGCCCTGCTCGCCGCGGGCGTTCTGCTCAAGGTCTATCCGGTTCTGCTCTTCCCGGTCCTGCTGGCGCACCAGCTGCGGGGCGACCATTCCTGGCAACGCGTGCTCCGCGATCTCCTGGGGCCGGTGGCCATGGTGCTGGCCGGCTTCGGCCTGGCGGCGGCCATCTCGCCATCCGGCTGGCTCGGGACCTTCACCTATGCGGCCGCCCGGCCGCTGGAGGTGGAATCGGCCCCTGCCACCATCGCCTGGATCCTGAGCGGGGCCGGGGTCCCCTTCCGGCCGGATCACTCCTTTCACAGCTACAACGTCCTCACCCCGATCGCCGGCCCGCTGGTCGCGGCTGGAGCGGCGCTGCTCGTGGCGGGGGTGGCGTGCACCACCTGGCAGGTCTGGCGCGGCCGGCGCTCGCCGGCGGCGGCCGCCGCCGCGGTGGTCGTCCTGCTCATCGTCACCGGAAAGGTCTTGAGCCCCCAGTACATGATCTGGGCGCTGCCGCTGGTGGCCCTCGCGGAGGGGCGCACACGCCGGCGCTGGCTGCTGGTGGCGGGCCTGACCACCATCGAGTTCCCGGTCATCTATGAGCTGGCGTCGCTCTACGGCCAGGCCACGCCGGCCGCCTACCCGGGGGCGCTGCTGGCGGTGATCGCGGCCCGCAACGCGCTTTTGGCCGGGCTCGCCGTCCTGCTACTTGCCGGTCGTGTAGGTGAGCAGCCGCTTGCCGGCGGGGACGTAGAGCCGGTTGTCGGCGGCGCTGGGAGAGACGAAGTGCTGGGCGATCGGGATGCGGGCCTTGGCCATGACCGAGCCGCTGGAAGCGTCGAAACCCCACAGGTGCCCGCCCTCGAAGTCGATGTTCCAGACCACTCCGCCGGAGACGATGGGTGACCCGGAGCGGAAGTCGGGAGCGATCCACTCGACCGAGATCGATCGCTGCTCCACCCGCACGGCCTTCATCCCGTGGTCGCAGGTGACGTAGACGAACGGCGGTTTGAAGGCCGCCGCCCCGATCGCGTAGCACCCGCCCAGCGGTTGCGACGCCACCGGCGCCTGGTCCAGGTGGTCGGCATCGAGCAGGTAGGCGATTCCGTCCTTGCCGGACTGGAAGACGAGACCGCCGCCGACCTGGACCGGGGTTGTGCTGCCCAGGTCGAAGTCGATCGTGTTGAGACGCACCCAGTTGGGAGAGGCGTAGAGCGAGACCAGCCGCAGGTCGGGGGTCAGCCGCGTCACCGAGTTGCCGCCGTCGTAGTGGTTGGGGTCCTGAGAGTCGGTGTTTCCGACCGGGACCAGCAGGTCGCCGTTGGGCATGAGCGCGGGACCTCCCGGAGCCCAGATTCCCCCCTCGCGCGCGGTCGGGATCATGTAGCGCTCAGGAGTGCCGGAGCCGTCCAGGCGGAAGGCCTCGACGTAGCCATGGAAGTCACCGCAGTCCCCCGCCCGGCCCCCCATGGAAACGTAGACGCGGCCGTTCCCGGCCAGCAGCGCGGCGCGCTGCAGCTGGAGCGTGGGGTCGGTGCCCGGGGCGTCCGCGGGGCGGTGCCAGCGGACGTCCCCGGTGGCCAGGTCGAGGGCGAACAGCTCGTGGTGCGCCGGCTGCACGAAGCCCACGGCGTAGACCGTGTTCGTCGCGAGGTCCACGACCGGTGTGCTTGTGACGCCGATCAGCGGGATGTTGCCGCACTTGTACCTGGTTGCATCCACCGGCTCGCCGATGTGGCTGGCCCAGGCCATGCAGCCGGTGCGGGCATCGAGCGCATAGAGGGTGTCGCGCTCGGTGGCCACGATCACCAGTCCCCGAGCCAGAAGCGGGTTGGCGTAGATCGGGCCATCGAGTTCGAGGCCCCAGGAAACGTTGAGCGCTTTGAAGGTGCGCGAGCTGACGTCGACCCCGAGGCGGTCGGGAGTCCGGTGGTACGTCGGCCAGTCGCCCTTATCGCCCGGACCGGTGCTCAGTGCCGGCCGCGTGGCACACTCGACCGGTTGCTGCGCCGCCGCCATCTTCACCTCGTCGTCATTGGGCGCGCAGGCCACGACCTGGAGCGCGACCAGGGATGACAGCAGCGTGGCGAGCGCCAGGCGTCCTGGCACCGCTAGGCGTCCTCGCCGCCGCGCTGGCGGCGCGGATCGGGCTGCTCGGATCGCCTCAGCTCGACTATGACGAGGGCGTCTACTGGGAATCGCTGAGATCGCTCGCCCACGGCCACATCCTCTATCGAGAGGTCTACAGCTCCCAGCCGCCCGCCTTCCTGCCCCTCGTGGAGCCGGGCTTCCTGGCCGGAGGGCAGTCGATCTGGCCGGCGCGGGCCATGGTCGCCATCCTTTCGATGGCGCTGGTGGTCGGCGCCTGGCTGGCCTTGCGCCGCCGCTTTGGACCGGGCGCCGCCGTGGCCGCGGCCGGCCTGGCCGCCTTCGACCCGCTTCTCCTGCGCGGCTCGGTGACTCTGCAGGCTGACGTGCCGTCGGTCGGCCTGGCGCTGCTTGCCTTCGGGTTGGGCATGGAGGCCACCCACCGCCGCGGCCGCTCGGCGGTCTTGCTCGCTGCCGCCGCGGGTGTGCTTGCAGCCGTCGCGGTCATGATCAAGCTGCTCGCGGCGCCTCTTGCCGTGGGCCTCCTGGTCCTCTTCGCAGCCGGGCGCGACCCTCGAGCCGTGGCCGCGGGCGTCGCCGGGGCCCTGGCCGGCGCCGCCGCCTGCCTGATCCCGGTCGCCGGAGAGCTCGGCCAGGTCTGGCAACAGAGCGTGGTCCTGCACCTGAACGGGCGCTGGTCTCAGGGCCCGGGCATGGCATGGTCCTGGACGGTGCCCCCGGCCGGCGAGCTGGTGCTGGCCGGCCTGGCGGCGGCCGGCCTGGTCCTGGCCTGGCGCGAGGGCCAGCGCGTGCTGGCGCTGGCGGCCGGCGGCTGGCTGGCCGCCGCCCTGATCTTCCTGGCGCTTCAGCGCCCCGCCTATGCCCATCACCTGGTTGCCGCTTCAGCCCCGGCCGTCCTGCCGGCCGCGATCGCGCTCGAGCGGCTCGGACGCACGCTGCACCGAGGCGTCGGCATGGCGGCGCTGGTGCTGGCCGCGATCGCGGGTGGCCTGGCTGCCGTAGTTCTCTCGCTGCCCCCGGCCTCCGGCGTCGACCCGGCCCGGCTGGCGGCCGCGGTTCCCAGGGGCCGCCCGATCGTGACCGACGACCAGTTCCTGGCCGCCGCGGCCGGCCTCGACACGCCGCCCTGGCTGGTCGACACCTCCAGCCTGCGGGTCAACTCGGGGGACCTGACCACGCGCGCGGTCGAGGAGGAGGCCTTGAGGAGCGGTGCCGGCGCCGTGGTGCTGGGAAACGGGCGGCTGGCGCAGCTGGACGGTTTCGTCGCTTGGGTCGGGGCCGAGTTTCCGGAGCGGGAGGACCTCGGCGACGGCCGGGTCGTCAATCGGCGCCCCGGCCGTCGATAGCGGTCACTCTGGGATGGAGATTACCCGGTCGGCAGGCCGCCGGATGCATTCCTGGAGCCGGCCACGTAGCGTCGAAGGGGTTCCAGAACATCAGGTTCAGGAGGTATCCGATATGGATGACCTGACCGGCAAGATCAAGGAAGCCGCCGGCAAGCTGATCGGAAACGAGGACCTCGAGGCCGAGGGCCGCACCCAGAGGACGGGCTCCGGCGAAGACCGGCCCGGTAGCGCTACCGGGTATGGCGACCGCGCCGAGCATGGCGGCCCGATGGCCGACTACCCGGGTCGAACCGACCGACCCCACGGCGGCGAGTCGCCCAGGGCGGATGAGCTGCCCGATGAGCTGCCCATGGAGGGCGCCGAGCGCCCCGCAGGGGCCCGCGGGGGTCCCGACAGCGAGCTCACCGAACCGGAGGAGCCGCTCGTCTAGCCGGCAGCCGGACATACACCTAGAGGCCGGCCCGTCCCCCGTGGAGGGCCGGCCTCCTTTCCGTCTCCGTGGCGGCCCGCAGGCAGGCTGCTATCGTCGGTTGCAGCCCCCATGTCATCAAACGATCCGCGCGCGCGTTCGGGCAGCGCGCCCCGGCGGCGGCGTGCCTCCGCGCATGGCCCCCAGCTGAAGCTGCCGGCCCTGGTCGTGCTCGGCTTCGTCCTCTCCGGGCTGCTCGGAGCGGGCGCCTACTTTCTACCCATCGTCCAGACCACGGCCACCACCGCCGTGACCTCGGGGAACATCCCCAACCCGGTCGTCAACCCCGCCGACACCAAGCCCTTCACCGTCCTGCTGCTGGGCTCCGACAACGACTCCAAGTTCCCGGCGGATCGGGTGCTCACGCAGTCGATGATCCTGGTCCGGGTGGAGCCGGCGGCCAAACGGGCGACCATGCTCTCAATTCCCCGCGACCTGTGGGTGACGATGCCCGGCCAGCGAGGCAAGGCCAAGATCGATACGGCGTACGAGCAGGGCGGCGCCCAGGGTGCGATCGCGGCGGTGGAGTCCAACTTCCAGGTCCACGTCGACGACTACGTGTGGATCGGGCTTCAGGGCCTCGTCAACCTCATCGACCGCCTGGGCGGGGTGAACGTCACCGTGACCAATCCGGTGATGGACGACTTCTACCCGGCCGACCTCAACACCAACAACCCTTACGGCTACTACCGCGTGGCGGTGCTGCCGGGGGCGGTCCACATGGACGGCGTGCACGCCCTGCAGTACGTGCGAAGCCGCCACGGCGATCTGCGCGGCGACTTCGCCCGCTCCGAGCGCCAGCAGCAGGTGCTGCTCTCGCTCAAGGCGCAGGCCAAGCACCTCAGCGTGGCCGACCTGCCCGCCATCGCGGCCGCGTTCAACGGCGAGGTCAAGACCAGCATCGGCGTCGACCGCGTGCGGCAGCTCCTGGGACTGGTCGAGGAGTTCGGCGGCTCCGGGATCAAGCAGGTGGTGCTGCTGCCACCGCTGACATCGGCGGCGACCATCGGCGACCAGGAGGTGATCCTGCCCAACTGGAGCCTGATCCTGCCCCTGGTCCGCCAGACGTTTCCGTGATGCGCCCGCGCCCGTGATGCGCGCGCTCGGGACGGTGCTGCTGGTGGCCATGATGGCCGCTTTCGGATTCGGCGTGTATCGATTTTTCGACAGCCAGAAGCGCGTCCATGCCGCCATCCGCCAGCCGAACGAGACCACCGGCGTCGCGCTGCCTGGGACCATCTATCTGGCCCAGGACGGCGCCATCTACCGGTTTCGGGGAGGCAGGTTCACGCGGATCACGAGCGCGGAGGGCTGGACGCAGCCCGCGCTCTCACCCGACGGCAGCCGGCTGGTCGCGGTCAAGCGCGCGTTCAACAGCTCGGATCTCTACCTTCTCGATGCGGCCGGGCATGTCCTTCAGCGGCTGACGCACAACGACGCGCCGGTGGTCGAGCGCAACCACTGGGCCTTCAATCCCCGGTTCAGCGCCGACGGCCAGTCGATCTTCTACACCTACGACCCGAAGGACCCCTACAACTCATATCGGGTCGACCTGGCGATCTTCGACCTGGTGCCCGGCTCGGCGGCGCCCGGCCGCCAATGGACCTACCCCAACGAGTACACGGGCGGGGATGTCACGCCCCTGCCGCTGCGCTCCGGAGCGCTCCTCTACAGCAAGCATTCGATCGATCCGGCGGGCAAGGTCCACTCCCAGATCTGGGTCCAGGCGCGAGCCGGTAGCTCGGGGCTCGGCCTGACTGCCGCCGAGGACGACTGCGAGCAGCCGGCGGTCTCACCCGACGGGCAGCTGCTCGCCATGGTGTGCCGGCACGGCCAGCCCACGGCAGATGTCGAGATCGCGACCCTCGACCTGGCCCGCTACCAGATCGGCTCGCCGCAGACCGTGGTTGCTCCGGGGCTGAATGCGGCCCCCTCGTTTGCCGCCGACGGCCGGCAGCTTGCCTACTTCGCGCCCGCCGGCGGATCCGGTCCATTTCAGCTCTGGACGGTCGCGGTTCCGGTCGCGCCCGCCCCCGCCACCGGCCAGTCGCCCGCCCCTGCGGCATCGCCGCCCGCACCCCAGCAGGTGACCCGGAACCTCGGCTTCGACTCGACCTCCGCCCCCGCCTGGGGCTGAGCAGGCCGATCTGCGTCTCGGTCGCGGGGGCGCATATCCTCAGCCGAGATGGAGTCGCTGCGCTCAGAGGTCCGCGCTTTCATCGCCGAGGAGCTGGCGGCCGGCGCCTTCCAGCCCCGCTGCGACTCCTGGCTCTCCGGGCACGACCCCGCCTTCTCGCGCCGGCTGGCCGAGCGGGGCTGGGTTGGAATGACCTTCCCCAAGCGTTACGGCGGCCACGAGAGGTCCTTCCTGGAGCGCTACACGGTCATCGAGGAGCTGCTGGCGGCGGGTGCCCCGGTCGCCGCCCACTGGATCGGCGACCGCCAATCGGGCCAGCTGCTGCTGCGGTACGGGACCGAGGAGCAGCGCGAGCGTTTCCTGCCCGCGATCGCCCGCGGCGAGGCCTACTTCTCGATCGGCATGTCCGAGCCCGACTCGGGTTCCGACCTGGCCTCCGTCCGGACGACGGCGACGCCGGTCGACGGCGGCTACCGCGTCCGCGGCGCCAAGATCTGGACCAGCCAGGCCCAGTTCAACCACTTCATGATCACCCTGGTCCGCACCTCGCCCGCCCAGGGCGAGAAGCATGAGGGCCTGAGCCAGCTGATCGTCGACCTCCACGCCGAGGGCGTCGAGGTGCGGCCGATCCGGATCCTCTCCGGCGCCGAGCACTTCAACGAGGTGGTCTTCCACGACGCCCTGGTGCCGGCCGGGATGCTGGTTGGCAAGGAGGGCGACGGCTGGAAGCAGGTCACCTCCGAGCTCGCCTTTGAGCGCAGCGGTCCCGAGCGCTTCCTCTCCACGTTTCCGCTCCTGGCGGCCACCGTCGACGAGCTGGGCGATGACCCCGGCGAGGCGGGCGCACGCGCCCTCGGCACGCTGTTTGCGCGGCTTCGCGCGCTCCGCGCTCTCTCCACAAACGTGGCCCGCAAGCTCCAGGCCGGCGAATCGCCCGCGGTCGAGGCGGCCCTGGTCAAAGACCTCGGCACCCGCTTCGAGCAGGAGCTGATCGAGGTCTGCCGTTCGGTCGTCGCCCCGGAAGCGGCGAGCGAGGAATGGCAGCGACTCTACTGGGGCGCCGTCACGCACGCGCCCGGCTTCACGCTCCGCGGCGGCACCAACGAGATCCTGCGGGGCATCGTCGCCAGGTCGCTGCGATGAGCGAGGTCCGAGACCTGCTGGTCGCCACCGCGCACGAGGTGTTCGGGCGCGAGGACGGCGACCTGGCGGCGGAGATCGAGAAGTCGGGCCTGGCTTCGATCGGCGAGGAGGGCGACCTCGGCGACGTCGCCGCTGTGATCCGGGTCTCCGCGTACCACGGCGCCGACGGCGACTTCGCCGACCGGGTGATGCCGGACGTGGGCGGCGACCGCTTGCGCGGGGCTCTCCTGCGGTCGATCCAGATGGCCGGGGCCCTGGAGCGGGTGCGCGACCTGACCGTCACCTATGCCCGCGAGCGCGAGCAGTTCGGCCAGCCGCTCAACCGCTTCCAGGCGGTGCAGCAGGAGATCGCCGAACTGGCGGGCGTGGTCGCCCTGGCCGTGGCTGCCGTCGAGGACGCGGTCGAGGATCCCAGCGGCAAGCGAATCGCCGTCGCCAAGGTGGTGGCGGGCGGCGCCGCCGGTCGAGCCGCCGCGCTCGCGCACCAGGTGCACGGCGCCATCGGGTTCACGCAGGAGCACCGGCTTCACCGGTTCACGACCCGGCTCTGGCGCTGGCGAGACGAGTTCGGTACCGAGGCGGCCTGGGCCGAGACGCTGGGTGACCTGCTGGCCCGGGTCGGCGGCGACCACGTGTGGGAGGTGGCGACCGATGGCTGAGGTGGAGCTCCAGGTCCAGGACGGAGTCGCGGTGATCACGCTGAACGCGCCCCAGCGCCGCAACGCCTTCGTGCCCGCGATGGTGCACGAGCTGCTGGCGATCTGCGACCAGGTCGACGCCGACGCCTCGGTGGGCGCGGTCGTGGTCAGGGCCAACGGGGAATCCTTCTGTTCAGGCGCGCACCGCAACGTGCTCGCCGAGGCCGGCCGCGACCCCCTGAGCGCGCGCAACTTCTCCGACCTCGGGATCACCTACCAGGCGTTCGTTCGCATCGGTGCTCTCGAGGCGCCCACGATTGCGGCCGTCCGGGGCCACGCGGTCGGGGCAGGGGTGAACCTGATGCTGGCCACCGACCTGCGGATCGTGGCCGAGGGCGCGCGCATCATCACCGGCTTTCTTCGCATCGGGATCCACCCGGGCGGCGGTCACTTCATGCTCCTGGCCGGTCTGGCCGGCCGGGAAGCGGCATCCGCCATGAGCCTCTTCGGAGAGGAGATCGATGGGCGCCGGGCCGCCGAGCTGGGGCTGGCCTGGGCGGCTCTGCCGGAGGCCGAGGTCGAGCCCCGCGCACTCGAGCTCGCTCGCCGCGCGGCCGCCGACCCGGAGCTGGCGCGTCACGCCGCGCGCACGATGCGCATGGAGCTGGGGCCGCCGGCGCTGCCCTGGCCGGCCGCGCTGGAGGCCGAGCGCTCGGTCCAGATGTGGTCCCTGCGGCGTCGGGCCGAACGCGAGGAGGGCCAGGCCTAGCCTGTCCTCTCCCCGAGTCCATGGGACTCGATCGCCCCCGCCTCTCGCAGCGCTTCGATCTGCGGATCGGAATAGCCGAGGAGGTCGCGGAGGACGGCATCCGTGTGCTGGCCGAGGAGCGGCGGCGCCGTCAGCGGCTCGTGCTCGTGGCGGGTGAAGCGCAGAGAGCGGCCGATCGCCGGTACCCGCCCGGCTGCTGGGTGCTCGTATTCGACGACCATCTCCCGGGCCCGAACCTGCGGGTGCGCGACCACCTGGCTGACCTTGAGCACCGGGGCGTGGGGGACGTCCTCCCGCTCGAAGACCTCCTCCCAGTGAGAGGTCGGCTGCCGGCGCGTCGCCTCGGTCACGATCCGGTCTACCTCGTCCTTGCGCTCCAGGCGCGCGGTGTTCGTCCGGTAGCGCTCGTCGGCGATCAGCTCTGGCCGGCCGATCGCCCGCGCGATCTTGGGCCAGAAATTCTCACCCAGGTTGGCGATCACGACGAAGCCGTCCGCGGTCTGGTAGGCGCCGTAGGGGCTCACTCCAGGATGGCCGGAACCGACCGGCTCGGTGTCCTCGCCGGTGAAGAAGTAGCGGCCGGCGAACTGTGTCAGCAGTCCGACCATAGAGTCCATCATCGAGACGTCCACCATCTGGCCCTGACCGGTGCGCTGGCGCTCGATCACGGCCGCCAGCACGCCGGCGACGGCGAAGAGGCCGGTGCCCAGGTCGGCCATGGGAAGACCCATCCGCATGGGCCGGCCGCCGGGGTCGCCCGTGAGGCCCATGGCCCCGCCCATCGCCTGCATGGCCACATCGAAGGCTGAGCGGTTGGAGTAGGGGCCGGTCTGTCCGAAGGCCGAGATCGCGCAGTAGATGATGTCCGGCCGCACCGCGCGCAGGGCCTCGTAGTCGACGCCCAGCCGGCGCGCCACGCCGGGCCGGAAGTTCTCGATGGCGACGTCGCAGTGCCGCGCCAAATCCAGGATGACCTGGCGGCCTTCGGGCCGCTTCATGTCGACCGCGATGTCGCGCTTGTTGCGGTTGATCGACATGAAGTAGTGGCTCTCGCCGGCCTTGAGCGGCGGCATGTGGCGGGTCACGTCACCCTCGCCAGGCTGCTCGACCTTGATCACCTCGGCGCCGAGGTCGGCGAGCAGCATGGTGGCGTAGGGGCCGGCCAGGACGCGGGTCAGATCGAGCACGCGAACCCCCTCCAGCGGACCGCTCATGCCGAACTAGTATGCGGACGCGTCGAGTTGGGTCTCCGGGATGCCGGCCCGGCTGCAGCTTCGGAAAGCCGCCGACCGGCTAGCATCGCCCTGATGGTCGTGCAAGGCGGTTGCGCGCATGACTGCCCTGACACCTGCGCCTGGCAGGTCACCGTCGAGGACGGCCGGGCGGTGAAACTGGCCGGCGATCCCGGCCACCCCTACACCCGTGGCGGGCTGTGCGCCAAGGTCAATCGCTACCTGGATCGCGTCTACAGCCCGGACCGGGTCCTCCATCCGCTGCGACGGGCCGGGGCCAAGGGCGAGGGCCGCTTCGTGCAGGTCAGTTGGGAGGAGGCGCTGAGCGATATGGCAGCGCGGCTTAACGGCATCATCGACACCCACGGCGCCGAGGCTGTCCTGCCCTACAGCTTCGCCGGCAACATGGGGCTGGTCCAGTACGCGGGCATGGACCGCCGCTTCTTCGCCCGGCTCGGGGCGAGCCGGCTCGACCGCACGATTTGCGGCAACACGGCCAACTCAGGGGTTATCGACGTGCTGGGGTCGAGCAGCGGGATGCTGCCCGAGGACATCGTCCACAGCCGCTACATCGTCATCTGGGGCGCCAACCCTGTCGTGACCAACGTCCACCTCTGGCCGCTGATCCGGGAGGCCCGGGCCAGGGGCGCCCGGCTGGTGGTCATCGACCCGGTCGAGACCCGCACCGCGCGGGAGGCCGACTGGCACCTGCGCCCGTTCCCCGGCAGCGACGCCGTGCTCGCGCTGGGGCTGGTCAACGTCATCGCCAGCGAGGGACTCCACGACGCGCGGTGGCTGGCCGACCACAGCGAGGGCTGGCCGCTGCTCGAGGAGGCGTCGGCCGCCTATCCGCCCGACCGCGTCGAGACGTTGACCGGCATCGCCGCGGCCGACGTTGTCCGCCTGGCGCGTGAGTATGCGACGACGCGGCCCGCCTGCATCCGGACGCTGGTCGGCCCCGAGAAGAACCCGGACGGCGCGGCCGCCTTCCGGGCGATCGCCTCGCTGCCGGCGGTGGTCGGGGCCTGGCGCGACCCGGGCGGCGGCCTGCTGCACTGGACGCGAAGCTTCTTCTCCGACGCCTTCGACACCCGGGCCGTGGCGCGGCCGGACCTGGCGCGCACGCGCACACGCGCGATCAGCATGATCCAGGTCGGGCAGGCGCTGACCGACCCCGACCTCGAGCCGCCGGTGGCAGCGCTGATCGTCTACAACGCCAACCCGGCGGTGATCGCTCCCAACTCCAACCTCGTCCGCCGCGGCCTGGCTCGTGAGGATCTCTTCACGGTCGTCAGCGAGCTCTTCGTCACCGACACCGCCCGCTACGCCGATTACGTGCTGCCGGCCACCTCGTTCATCGAGCACTGGGACCTGCTCTTCCCGTGGGGGCACACCTACGCGGTCCTCAACCGGCCGGCGATCGCGCCGCTCGGGGAGGCGGTCTCCAACTGCGAGCTCTTCCGCCGGCTGGCAGCCGCGCTGGGGTGGGAGGAGGCCGAGTTCTCGGCGTCCGACGAACAGCTGGTGCGGGCGGCGGTCCCCGGCGGCGACTGGGAGCAGCTTTTCGAGCGGGGCTGGGTCAAGCTCGACATCGAGGAGGGCGCGCGCTTCGCGGCCGGCGGCTTCCCGACCGAGTCCGGCCGCTGCCGGCTCTGGGACCCGAGTGGCTGGTCGCCGGCCGATTCGACGGACGCCGCTCATCCCCTGGCCATGGTCTCCGGCAAGTACGCCCTGCACTTCCTCAACTCCAGCTACGCGCAGCTGCCCCGCCACCGGCGCCAGGAGGGGGACCCCTGGGTGGCCCTCGACCCCGAGGACGCGCGGTCGCGAGGGATCGCCGAGGGCCAGCGCGTGCGGGTCTTCAACCAGCGGGGCGAGCTCGAGCTGGTGGCCCGCATCGGCGGCGTCCGTCCGGGCGTGGTGGCGGTGCCCCACGGCTACTGGGGCGCCCAGGCCAACGCCCTGACCAGTGACGGGCTGGCCGACGCGGGGGGCGGCGGCGACTTCTACTCCACGCGCGTCGAGGTCGCGCCGCTGGCCTGAGCGCCGCTTGACCGCCGCCGCTAGCCCGGGATCGTCTCCGCCAGGTGCAGCCGGTCCCACTCGGTGTAGGGGCCGATGATGTGGATGATCCGGCCCACCCCGGCCTGCTCGAGGAGGCTGGCCGCGATGCCGGCGCGGTAGCCGACCCCGCAGTGCACCGCCACGGGCACTCCCTCCGGCAGCTCGTGGGCGTGGTGCTCGATCGAGGGCACCGGCATGTGCACGGCGCCGGGCACGTGCCCGTGCACCCACTCGTCCTCCTCGCGAACGTCGAGCACGGTCATCGGCTCGGCGGAGAGGATCCAGCTCGCCAGGTCCTGGACCTCGGCGGTTTCGAAGGTGTTGAGCGGCCGCCCGCTGGCGGCCCAGGCCTCGACGCCGCCGTCGAGGTATCCGGAAACCGTGTCGTAGCCGATTCTCAGGAGGTACCGGTGCGCTTCGGGCACATGCTCGGGCCTGCCCACGAGCACGATCCTTCGGCCAGGCGGAATGATCCAGCCGGCCCAGGCGCTGAAGGCATCGTCGAAGCCGATGCAGAAGCTGCCCGGAATGTGCCCGCGGTCGTAGCGGCGGGCGGACCGCATGTCGATCACCGCCGCGCCGGCGGCGCGGAGCGCGTCGACCTCGTCGGGCGTGAGCGCCCGCGGCGAGTCGAAGTGTCGGCCGATCAGCGGCATACCCCGCCGGTTGGCGGGCGTCATCAGCTTGTAGTAGGCGGGATAGGGACCCTGGTGCAGGGCGCGGGCGATGAACGGCATCAGCTCGGTGGTCTGGAGGAAGGGATTGCTGTGGCGCTCCTCGCCCATCGTGCTGGTGCGCCGGCCCCCGGTGGCGGCGGCGCAGAAGGATCCGCCGCCATGGGTCGGATAGAGGGCGGCGTCGTCGGGCAGGTCGCGCAGCCGGACGTGCACGGTGCTGAAGGCCTGGAGGGCCAGATGCGTGGCCAGGTGGGGGCCGAAGAGGTCGGTTCGGGCGATCGCCCCGACCATCAGCGCACCGCCGCTGAAGACGGCCCGCGTCCGGCCCTCAGGATCCAGGAGCAGGTAGCTGAGATGCTGCGGGGTGTGCCCTGGGGTGTGGCGAACGCGCAGCCGGAAGCGTCCGACGGGGACCTCGCTGCCTTCCCGCACCGGGTCGAAGGGAAACTCGAGCTGCGAGTCGTGAGCGGCATAGATGTGCGAGCCGACCTCCGCCTCCAGCTCCCGGGACCCGGAGATGAAGTCGTTGTGCACGTGGGTCTCCAGGGAGCCGGTCACCTTTACGTCCAGGCCTTCCGCCCGGGCCAGGTACTGGTCGACATCGCGCAGGGGATCGACCACGACCGCCTCGCCGCTGTCGGGATCCGCGACCAGGTAGGTGCTGTTGCCGAGCTCCTTGGCGGTGAAGATCTCAACCCGGGGCTCGATCCCCATGGGGCAGAATCTAACCCCCGACGGGTCGGCGTGGCGGAACTGGCAGACGCGCCAGACTTAGGATCTGGTGGGGCAACCCGTGGAGGTTCGAGTCCTCTCGCCGACACGCCTCCGGGCGGGTAACCTTGGGCCACCGTGCTCGCCAAGCTGAACGACGCCGATCTGGGGGCCTGGCTTTCCTTCCTCCGCGCTCATCACCAGGTGACCGGCAAGCTCGAGGAGGAACTGGAGCGCGAACACGGCATGTCCTTCCCCTACTACGAGGTCCTGCTCTACCTCGCGCAGGCTCCCGATCGGCGCCTGCGCATGAGCGAACTCGCTCGGTCCGTCCTGCTCAGCCCGAGCGGGCTGACGCGGTTGGTCGACCGGCTGGAGCGGGACGGCATGGTGGAGCGCGTGCCCTGCGAGAGCGACGGCCGCTCGATGTACGCGGTGCTCACCAGCGCCGGCCACGAACGCTTCCGGCAGGCTGCCCGGACCCATTTGCGGGGCATCCGTGAGCACTTCCTCTCGCGGCTCGACGAGGGCCAGCGCGATCTTCTCCGCTGTTCTCTCGAGCGCCTCGTCGACTGACCGCGCCGAGCTCGCCGGCGACAGCCGTCCAGAATCAGGCGCAGGCGAGACGCCGCTCGGCTCGCCGCCTATGCTGAACCGGCCGTGGTTCGATCACGGCTGAGCGCTCTGGGCCGAGGTGGCGGAACGGCAGACGCGGCGGTCTCAAAAACCGCTGCCCGCAAGGGCGTGGGGGTTCGAATCCCCCTCTCGGCACCAACACCCAGAGCCAGCACCACGGCATCCAGGCCGGCCAGGTCTCCATCGGCGAGGTGGCCTGCGAGCTCACGTTCGAGCGCTGTTCAGCGCGTCCGTCACCTGGCGCGCGTGCGGCGGCCCAAGGGCGTGAGGTGCACGACCAGGGAGCTTGAGGACGCCCCGAAGGCCGCTGCCCGATGGCCGCGGCGGCGGCGGCGCAAACAGCATCTAATCCGCGCCGTTGATATAGCTTTGCGCTTTGGTCCAGGCCTGGCGTGCGACGAGCCTTCCAGCGTGCCTCCCGTCGAGATCGCCTTGCTCGAAGTGAATGCCGCCGTAACGACGAGACATACCCGCCTGGTCGGCCGCTTCAGAGAAGGTAGCCCATTCGAGCGTGAGATCAGTTGCGGGCACTGCTCCCGGCTCCGTCCGGGAACTTCCAGCAGAGAGGGTCACGGAATTTCCAAATCGGTCGCTACCTGTGAACAGCCGCAAGATCTCGGCGCCGGCCGCGCTGAAAGTGCTGTGCCCCGAGCTGTACTCGGGAAATGGCGGAGTGGGGAACCATGTGGGCTGGTAGGGAAACCAGGTCGCTCCGTCTATCGTTCGCGTGCCCTGATACGGCCCGCCCCACGCACGGACCTGTTGCCCCTGAAATAGATAACGCAACGCCGTGATCGGCCGCACCGACGCGAACGCTCGCTTGTTGTCCCAGCAACAGATGCTTGCGTCGAAGATGGCATTCGTGAGCGCAAAGAAGAGCTTGACGTCTTCGGCGATGCCGGGCGCACCTGATCCATGACGATCCCGGCGGGGGACGAACTGAGCGAAAAGATCCCAATGACCGGGCGGGAGCTCCGAATTGGGTCCGTCCGCCCAGTACTCGGCGATCATCTTCTGCTCATCCGTGAGCCCGGCACTGAGCTCGAGCAGTGCTTGCGCTTGCGCCATAAATTCTGAAGAGCCGAATTTCGCCGGGCCCGTCGACGACCGTAGCCGGGAGCCCGACGAAAGCGCGAAGGGGATCACGCGCTGCCACTGGGCGCCTACGAAG
>CAYLIP010000041.1:0-25329 GCA_964383855.1 uncultured Actinomycetes bacterium
GGCTACGGCGTGTAGCTGTCCTGGACGATGGTGCCGTTGCCCGTGCAGTGGTAATACCCGTGGGTCGTCTTCTCACGCAGGTAGTGAGGTGAGAGTGCCGCCGGGGCGTGCGTCGGCGTGGCCGACCAGGCCCCGCTCGGGAAGGTGGTCATGTCATTGGTCCCTGGCGCTCCGCCAACGGCGCCGTTGCACTCGGAATCCGCCGGGACCCCCATGTCGGCGAGCATGGTGTCGTAGGCGGTCTGCACCGTCTGCTCCTCGGTCGCGGCCGCCCGGGTCTGCGCGACCTTGGTCAGGCCGACCATGCTCATCGTGACCACGGCGGCGAGGATGCCGAGGATGGAGATGACGACCAGGAGCTCGATGAGCGTGAAGCCCCTCTGGTCCCGGGCCGCCTTCTTCAGCCTCTTCAAAAACGTTCGGTGGTCCATGTCTGCTGTACTGCCTCCTCTTTGAAATGTGTTGGTGATCTGCCTTCTGTCGTCGATGTCCGCGAGCTGGCTCATGGCGCCAGCGGCCACGAGGGATGCCAGCCGAGCAGCAGGGCTGTGCCCGCCGCCACCGCGCTCCAGCTGACGATCGAGACGGCGGCCAGGGCAGGCACCCACGATGCCGCCCCGGTGCGGAGGCGCCGGCGCATGACGCGGCGCCAGGCGTGGTCGCCGGCCAGGATCGGCGGCGAATGCCGGCTCCGCGCGGCGAGGCCGAGCGCGCCCAGGTAGGAATCGATCGCCATCCCGGCTGGGATGGCGATGCCGGCCGGGCCG
Organism: uncultured Actinomycetes bacterium; assembly: GCA_964383855.1. GTDB lineage: Bacteria > Chloroflexota > Dormibacteria > Dormibacterales > Dormibacteraceae > CAZHAC01. Next base: position 768 of record CAYLIP010000041.1, read on the forward strand.
AGGGCAACCGAGATCGCCCGCGCGCCCAGCGCCTGCGGCAGCACGGGTCGCAGGTCGTCGGCGGCGAGGATGTTGAGCTCGCGCCCGGAGTTCCCGAGGTGGCGGCGGCTCGACATCACCAGCCCCTCCAGCACGGCCGGCCATCCAGCCTCGCTGCCCGGCACCGCGGCCTCGCCCGTATAGGGGCTGAGCCCAGGTGCCAGCGCGGTCGCATGGACCCTGCCGCCTCGCCTCTCCAGGAGGAGAACCGGCTCCTCGGGCAGCAACGCGGCCAGCGCCGCCGAGCGCGGCTCCAGGACCTCGAGGCCGAGCCCCGCCCCGGCGATGGCCTGCCGCAGCGTTTCCACGACGTCCTTCCAGCCCGCCACCACGTGCAGTGCCCGATGCCCGCCGGCCGCCCGCCTCGAGGTCCAGGCCCAGGCCGCCTCGGCGGGCGGGATCGGAATCGCGCGCTCGACGGCAAAGGAGGCCGCTCGGCGGAGGTCCCGGCCGGGCATCGCCGGCAGCAACACCACCCGCGTGAGAAGGGCCGCGTCGGTGATCGCGACGCGCGCGCGCCATGCGGTCACGCCCGCCTCATCGAGAGCTGCGCGCAGCTGTGCGCTCAGGCGCCCCGGTTCGGCTGGTGCGCCCCCGGGCAGGGTGCCGGGCGTGAGCCCGCGCGTGAACCACCGGACGGCCCGGCCCTGCACGATCTCGATCCCGCAGATCCGCTCGGGAGACAGGTCCAGGCAGACGAATCCGCTCATCCCAGCCCCCCTTCGAAGGAAAGGGTGTTGGCCCGGCCGGGGTACGACCACACGAGGTCGGCCTCATTGATGGCGCTGCCGTCGGGCGCGCCGGCGAGGAGGCTGTAGAGCTTGGAGCGGTTGCGCAGGAAGACGGTCAGCGTGCCGTCGCCGAAGTTGGCGACCGCCAGGCCGTCGCTTCCGCTGCCGTCGAAGTCGCCGGCCGCCGCCCCCATTGGAACCCGGCCGGTGACCAGGTCGCCGCCGGTGATCGGCTGAAATGTGCCGTCACCGTTGCCGAGCAGGACCGATGCGCTGTTGGCGCCGCTGTTGGCGACCGCCAGGTCGGCGGCCGCCGCCCCCCCGAAGTTGCCGGCCGCCAGCGCCACGGGCCGGGTGCCGACGCTGATCGGTCGACGCATCGCGAAGTTGCCGCCGCCTGATCCTGTGCCGACCAGCACCTGGCCTCGGTCGGGCAGGGCGATGGCGACGTCGGGGTTGCCCGAGGCGGTGAACCGGCTGACGATCATGGCCCCGGGCGCGCCACCCAGGCCGTAGTCGTTGCGTGCCTTGAGGCAGACGTGGCCTTTGGGGGGGCTGCAGCTGCCATTGACCTTGACCGAATAGACAAGGAGGTCGCCGGCCCCGCCCTCCGAGGTGGCCACCAGGAGGTAGCGCTCGGAGCCGAAGTCGGCGCCGGCAACCGCGACCGGCGGATCGGGAACCTGCGCGTCGCCCAGGTATTTGAAGTCGGCGCCTCCGAGTCCCTGCAGGATCGACACGCTGTTCGCGGCGTAGTTGGCCACCGCCAGGTCGAGATTGCCTTCGTCCGTGAAGTGGCCGGCGGCGATGGCGACCGAGCCCAAGCCGGTACCCAGCGCGTACTGCCGGAGAACCGCGAGGGCTCCATTGGACATCCCGATGAGGAGGACGCTGCCGTCGGAGGTGCTGGCGGCGATCAGCGGCCCGGTGCCGAAATCGGCGACCGTGATGGCGGAAACGGCCGCGCACAGCGGGCTGCCGCTCTGGGTGGCCGAGAAGCCGCCGCCCCCGAGCCCGGAGAAGATCGACAGGCAGCCGGTGACCGGGTTGGCGACCACGAGGTCCAGCGGCTGCCCGCTCCCGTGCATCCGGGCCGCCAGCACGGGCGCCACTCCAGGCCTGGCGGTGATCGTCTGGTTGACGACGAAACTGGCCAGCCCCGCGACCCGCCCCACCCGGGCCGCCCGGGCGCTGCCCGCCATGTGCAGGTAGGCCGAGCCGGAGCCGCCGAGGTCGCAGTCCCGGATCACATAGAAGAATCCGGGGCCGGCGCTGGTGGGGCTGGCGCTGCAGGGTCCGCTCACCGGCTGGGAGCAGGCGGCGGGCTGGTTGTCGATGTAGACGGCGAGGCTTCCGGGAGCCATCGTGTTCAGCCAGGCCGTCACGTGGCCGGTGGCCTTCAGGGCCGCGACCGCGCAGCTGCCGCTCCACTGCAGGGGCGCCATCTGGACCTGGCCCGGCACCACCATGTCGAGCTGGTGGCAACCGTAGGAGGTGACATCTCCGTAAACGGCGCCCAGCGGGCAGGCGGCGCCGGCGCCGGCGACCCGGGAGATGATGGCGGCGGTGGCCGAGGCCGCGGCCGTGTCGCGGAGGTAGGTGCTCGTGCTGGGCCCCTGCGCCTCCAGGGTGGCCGAGACGGCCACCGCCAACCCGCCGGCGATCGAGAAGAGAAGCGCCATCGTGACCAGCGCCGCGACCAGCGCCTGACCCTCTTGCTCTCGGCGCCGGTTCATGGCCCGCAGGCTCCGGCGGGGGCCCGGAAGTACACCACCATCGGCGGCTGCGGGGCCGCGTCACCGCGGTAGCGGACAACGACGGAAATGGAGCCGCTGTCCACCGGCCCCACCGTGGAGCAGGTGGCCGTGAAGCTGGGCGCCTGAGCAAGTGCGCGCACGACGAGGCTGGAGGTGCCCAGCTGGCGGTCGGTGCGGACCAGGTCGCAGGGGCATCCGGGGGCGGCCGAGTAGGTCACCATGGGCGCCTTTCCGCCCGGGAGGCAGAGATTGAGTTCGGCCCCGGGCTGGCCCGGGCAGGGGACGTAGCGATGCGCGTCGCCCTGCAGGGCGGCGGGGAGCACCTGCGCGGCCTCCGCCAGGTAGGTCCGCTGGCCCCAGGTTGAGCTCACCAGGTTGGCCCCGAAGAGGACGCTGGTGAGCGCGGCCAGCACGGCGGCGGTGATCGTCATCGCCAGCACCAGCTCGACCAGCGTCATGCCCGACTGACTGCGGAAGTTCATCCGCCGCTCCCGAACGACCTGCAGCCGGCCGAGATGGCGGCCGGGTCATAGGGCGCCGCACCCGCCGGAGAGACGGCCTGGGCCTTGTATACGCTGACCGGGTTCAGGCGGGCGATCGCGCCGCCGGTCCGGGGATTGGCGACGCTCACGGTGATCCTCTCGGCGCCGGCCGCCACCGGCACCACCTGGACCGATACCTGGGCGGGAGCGGCATAGCCGGTGTCGCTCCACGGTGCCGCCATCACCGCCTGGAGCTCGCCGCGCTGCATGCACTCGCCCCAGGCCTGGATCGCCACCTCGCGAGCCCCGGTCACGGCCGCGTCGAGGGTGCCGATCCCGGCTACGACGGCGATGCCGACCACCATGGAGGCGATCAGCGCCTCGATGAGCGACTGGCCGGACTGGCGCCGCCGCCGCCTCGCCAGGTCGTCAGGGCTACTTGGGGAGCGCATTGACCAGCGAGTACATGGGCGCGATGACCGAGATCGCGATGAAGCCGACCGTCATGCCGACCACCACCACCAGCGCCGGCTCGAGCACGGCGATCAGCTGCTTGAGGCGGTAATCGACCTCCTCTGCGTAGTGCTCCGCGGCCTGCTCGAGGTTGGTGTCGAGGTTTCCCGTCTCCTCTCCCACCCGCATGATCTGGATGACAAGCCGCGGGAAGAGGCCGGTCGCCTCGAGCGGCCCCGAGAAGCCCTCTCCGCTCAGCATCCGGCCCCGGGCGGCCGCCAGGCCGCGCTCGAAGACGACATTGCCCAGCGAGCGGTTGGCGGTGTCGATCATCTGGGTCATGGGCACGCCGGCCCGGGCCAGCGTGGCGAGCGTCCGGAGGTAGCGCTCGATGATGGCGAAGCGCACCACCGTGCCCATGCGGGGAAGGCGCAGGAGGATGACGTCGAGCGCCTCGCGACCCCGTCGGGAGTGCAGATAAAGAGCTGTCCCGGCGACCGCCAGGACCGCCACCAAAACGATCTCGACCACGTGCTCGCGGCAGAAGATCCCGGTCGCCAGCAGGATGCGCGTCGGCAGCGGCATCGTCGCCCGGAAGTCGGCGAAGAGGCGCGCGAAGGCGGGCAGCACGAATGCCACCAGCACCACGATCACGCCCAGCGCGAGCACCACGACGATCGCCGGGTAGACCATCGCGCTGCGGACCTTCCGCAGGGCGCTCTCGTCGCGATAGATGTAGGTGGCCAGCTGCTGGAGGACGTCGTCCAGGTTGCCGCTCACCTCGGCCGACCGGACCATGTCGACGTAGAGCTCGTTGAAGATCTTCGGGTGATGCGAGAGGGCGGTCGACAGGGAGGCCCCCGCGCGGATATCGAGGATGATCTCCGTCAACGCCTTGCGGAAGAGGTTCGAGCTGGCCTGGTCGCGCAGGACCGCGAGACCATCCAGCATGGCCATGCCGACCCGCACGAAGGTCGCCAGCTGGCGCGTGAAGAGGATGACCTCCGTCCGCTTGACGCGGATGAAGGTGGGGAACATGTCGTGGATGGCCGGTCGCGGGCGCCGCTCGCGAATGTCGACGACGTGCAGCCCCTGCTCCCACAGGACTCGCTTCATGTGGTCGACCGACTCCGCCGCGGCCACGCGCACCAGGCGGGCGCCGTTGGCGTCGTAGGCGACGTACCTGAACTCGCCCATCAGCTTCCCCACACACAGCGGACGACCTCGGACAGGGTCGTCTCGTTGGCGACGACCTTTTCGATGGCCGCCGAGCGCAGGCGCACCATGCCCTCGGCCACCGCCTCCTGGCGGATGGCTTCGGCCGAGGCCCGGCCGCTGACCAGGCGCTTGATCTCGTCGCTCAGCCCCAGTACCTCGAAGACGCCGACCCGCCCCCGGTACCCGGTTCCGGCGCAGAGCTCGCAGCCGGCTCCGCGCAAGAACACCTGCTTCGCCCCGGTGCCCAGCTCGGCCCAGAGAGCCTCCTCCTCGGCGCTCAGCGCGTAGGGCTGGCGGCAGCCCCCGCAGATGCGCCGGACCAGGCGCTGGGCCACCACGCCCACCAGCGCCGAGGCGACGAGGTAGCCCTCGATTCCCATCTCGATGAAGCGCTGGATCACGGCGGCGGCGTCGGTTGCGTGCAGTGAGGTCAGCACCAGGTGCCCGGTGAGCGCCGACTGGACGGCGATCTCGGCCGTCTCGAGGTCGCGGATCTCGCCCACCAGGAGGATGTCGGGATCCTGCCGGAGGATCGCCCGGAGGCCGTTGGCGAACGTCAGGTTGGCCATCTTCCGGATCTGGATCTGGTTGATGTCGTCGAAGGTGTACTCGACCGGGTCCTCGATCGTCGTGATGTTCTGGGTGACTGGGTCCAGCTCGTTGATGGCGGCGTAGAGGGTTGTCGTCTTGCCGCTGCCGGTCGGGCCGCTGACGACCACCATGCCGAAGGGCGACCGCAGCAGCTGGGACAATCGCTGCGACCCCTGCGCGTTGAGCCCGAGGTTCTCCAGGCGGAGGATGGTCCGCGACTGGTCGAGCAGCCGGAGGACGATCTTCTCGCCCCAGATGGTCTCGGCGGTCGACACCCGGACGTCGACCTGCCGGCCCTGGCCCTCGATCCGGATCTGACCGTCCTGGGAGCGGTGGCGATCGACGATGTCCAGGTTGGCCATGACCTTGATGCGCGAGGCGATCGGAGGCCCCATCTCCTTGGGGAGCGCCATCGCGTCCTTCAGGATCCCGTCAATCCGGAAGCGGATCCGGAGGTGCTCGCGCTGGGGCTCGACGTGGATGTCCGAGGCGCGGTCGCGGAGACCCTGCGCGATCATCTTGTTGACCACCTGGACGATCGGCGAGGAATCGCCGATGGCAAGTTCGGCCGACTCGGCGCGGCCGCGGCCGGCGGTGATGCTGCGGAAGGCCCGGACCTCGCCCTCCACGGCCAGGGATTCGCGATAGCGCTCGTCGATCGCCTTCCGGATGTCGGCCGGTGCGGCCGCGGCGGCCACCACCGGGTGGCGTGTGAGCACCTGGACGTCCTGCAGGAGGCGGCCGTCGGCGGGATCCGTGCAGGCGACGAGCAGGGTCCCATTGCGAAGCGTCAGCGCGAGCAGCTGGTTCTCGCGCGCGTACGCCTCCGGAATCAGTGCGAGCACGCTGCTCTGGATCGGCCAGGAGTCCAGGTCCGAACCGGCAAGCGTCGCCGGCCACTCCCCCGGGTCGCTGGTCACGGCGGACCCCGGAGCACGCGGTTCCACGGCTGGAATGATCTGCCGCATGCGCGCACGCGACGATGGGAAATGTCGCCCGGGATTCCCTTTTGTCCCGGCCCATTCCGCATCGTCGCGCAGGTCATCGCAAGCTGTCGCAAAAGGGCACGGGACAGCATCACTCTGGCCGTCGTCGCCGAGCTCGATGCCGCCGTTGACCGGGCGCCATGAGGCGCCGGGATCAGACCTCGATGAGGCCCTTGCGAACCGCGTAGAGCACGGCGTGCGCGCGGTCGTAGATCTCGAGCTTCTCGTACATCTTGGAGATGTGGTTGCGCACCGTCTTCTCCGAAATGCGCAGCTTGTAGGCGATCTCCTTGTTGGCCGCGCCGCCGGCGACCAGGCGCAGAATCTCGATCTCGCGCGGCGTCAGCCCGTCGTAGAACTCCTTCGGCGTCGCGCTCCCGGTGAGCATGTCGACGACGCGGTTGGCGACCGCGCTCGCCATCACGCGCTCCCCTGAGAGCACGGCGATGATGCTGTTCACGATCGCTTCAGCGGTCGAATCCTTCAGCACATAGCCGCTGGCGCCGACCCGAAGCGCCTCCAGCACGTGAACGTCGGCCTCGAAGGTGGTCAGGATCAGCACCCGCGTCTTCGGCAGCTCTTTGACGATCCGGCGGGTGGCCTCTATGCCATCCACCCGCGGCATCTTGAGGTCCATGAGCACGACGTCCGGCTTCAGCTGGGCGGCCCTGGCGACGGCTTCCTCGCCGTCGCCCGCCTGCCCGACCACGGTCACCCGCGTGTCCTCCATGAGCAGGTGGGCCAGTCCGGCGCGGAAGAGCGCCTGGTCGTCGACGATCAGGATCCGCGCTGCGGGCGGCGCAACAACACTCATCTGAGGCTCTCCTTTGGGAACACCGCCCTGAGGACGGTCCCACCACCGATTGCAGGCACCACGGACAGTTCGCCGCCCAGCAGGACGACCCTTTCTCGCATTCCGGACAGGCCGACGCCGGCGTGGGCGAGCTCGGTTCCCCAGGGCATTCCGACGCCGTTGTCACGAACCAGAATCAGGAGATTCCGCGCGCTCGCCTGCCCCAGCAGCACGCTGCAGCGCCGCGCCGCGCTGTGCCGCCGCACATTGTTCAGCGCTTCCTCGATGATGCGCTGCACCTGGTGCGCCGCACTGCGGCGCACGTCGGCCGGCCAGGCCGGCGTGATCGATATGTGCGCGCGGATGCCGGTGCGCGCCTGGAAGGCGGCCACCAGCGAACGCATCGCATCGGCGAACCCGATCTCCATGATCGATTCGTCGCGCAGCTCGTAGAGCATCTGCCGAAGCTCCTGGAGAACGTCACGCGTCTGCGCCTGGTACTCGCTGACGTGGCTGACGACGCTGACCTCGTCGAATTTCTGAGCCTTGAACTGCTCCATCTCGACCAGCATCAGCTGCAGGGTCTGGACGACGCTGTCGTGCAGCTCGCGGGCCAGGTGGCGCTTGACTATCGACTCCGTGCTGTCGTCCAGCGCGACCCGCGCCAGCGGTTCCAGGGGCAGCCCTCGAGAGGTCGCCTTCATGTCTCGAGCGCTGATCGACCGATCATTCCCTACCACCCCGGGCTGTCTCCGATTTGCCCGCGCTCACCCTAAGGAGTCGGGCAAGGGAGACTCAATGGTGTGGTTGCCCTGACGCGGCCCCTCACAACTACCCAGACCTGAGCAGGCGGGCCATGACAGGTTCCTCATTGGCTTTCGCCCTTGCTCATGGGAACCTCGGCGCGAATGGGACGAGGTGTGGAGGACGTCGTCTTCTACCGGGTTCTGCTGCCGGTGCTGGCGGCCTGCAACCTGGCACTCGGCGTTCTGACGCTGGGCGGCCTGGGCAGGCCGGGTTGGATAGGGGCGATCGAGCTCGCGACCGGCGCCGTCTGCTGCGCCATCGGCGGCGGCCTGGTGGCGGCGGCGCTCAGCAAGTCCTACTGGTCGCGGGCGATGCGGCGGCAGGTGGGAGTCTGGCGGCAGGTCAGCGACGCCCTGGTGGGCTGGCTGGATGAGACGCGCACCAGCGAGGAGTCGCTCGCACGCCTGCATGCGTCGCTGCGCGACATCCTGGTGCCGGACAAGCCGCCCCAGCACGTCTGACGCGCCGGCGGCGAGGAGGTGCGGGGCCGAGAGGCCCCTCCGTCGCCGGTCCGCGGCGCCACCCCCACCAGGTGGGGAGGAGACCATTAGCGTGAGAGGGGGTTACAGGCCCTCGGGGTCGTAGCGGCGATCGTGAGCGACCACGAAGGCCGCCAGCCGCGCGGCATCCGGGTGATCGAGGCGTTCGAGCCGAGTCCAGCTGGTGAGCGCCACCGGCGTCCTCAGCCCGGCATAGGGAACCATGATCACGTGCCGGCCGCGGGCGACATAGCGCGTCACGCTGGCGCTCAGCAGGGCCACACAGCGGCCGTCGCAGCCCGCCCGAGGGTTGTACCAGACGATCACTCCGCCGTGCTCCATGGAGTGCACCAGCATCTCGTTGGGAAGCTCTTCGCTGTACACCCCCCACTGGGGCGGGATGGTGGTCACCAGCCCGCCGGCGGTGCGGTAGTAGGCGCCGGCGCCGATCCAGTGGGGCCCTGAAGTCGGCGGATCGCTGCTGTAGGCGAGGAAGCGGGCGCCATTGGCGAGGTGCAGGTTGCCCTGGCTCGCGATGAACTCGCCGGGCAGGCCGGTCGAGGCGTCCTTCTCGGGCGGCACGTAGAACAGGGTCTCCCAGGCGAAGTAACCGCCCAGCGCGAGCACGGCGACCAGCCCGAGCGCCGTCCACAGCCGGGCGAGCGGCCGCGGACCGCGGTGGGGCGAGCGCGCCGGCCCTCGCGGCCGGGCCGAGGGGAGGGCGGCGGCGCCGGGGACCGAGCTCACTGCGCCTGTGCCTGGCCCTCGGGCCTGCCGTCGCTCTCATCCACCAGTTTCCGCTCGGCCATGCGGGCGGCGCCCAGCAGTTCGCCGCCGATCCTCCTCAGCTGGGACGAGAGGTCGGCCACGGTGGCGTTGAGGACCTGGACCTCGCGCCGCAGCCGGTCGCGCTCGCGCTCGACATCTGCGGCCCACGTGGCCATCCTCTCCATCTCCGCGGCCATCGCCTCCAGGCGCCGGCCGTAGGTCCGCGCGAGGTCTTCCGCCAGCTCGTGCGCGGCCGGGTCCGGGCTCGACGAGAGCCGGCCGAGCACGTCCTCCACGGCCGCGCTGTCGGGCTGGATGACGGGCCGGCCGAGGCCGTCCAGTGGCGTCGGCCTGACCGCGGAGGCGGCTACAACCGGCGCCGGTGCGACGGCCGGCTGGGCGGGCGGGGCCAGCCGGCCGGCGAGCAGGGCACGGGTTCCGGAAGCCGCGAGGCGTGCGCCCAGGATCAGCCCCCTGGCCAGGAGGCGCAGCAGGCTGAGGGCGAAGAGGCCCAGGCCGAGCGGAATCAGCATCCAGAAGACCAGCTGGAGCGTGGCGGCGACCTGCGTCAGGACGTCATGGTTGCGCCAGGCGAAGACGAACTGGATGACGACCTGGAGCCCGCTCCGGGGCAGCTGCTCGAGCACCGCCCCTCCGGCCACACCCAGGAGCAGCAGCGGCCGCGAGAGGAAGGCCACGATCAGAAGCAGGTAGCCGGTCATGATGGCCACCGCCAGCGGGTGCAGGTGGGGCAGCGCCTTGGGCCGGCCGCGGCGCCAGGGAAGGCGGTCGCGCACGAAGGGGACCACCAGCGCCATCGGCTCCGGGACGCCCATCAGGTCGGCGATCAGGTAGTAGCCGTCAAAGCGCATGAAGGGCGTGAACTGGCGGAGGATGCCGAGCCCGATCAGGGTGATCATCACCAGCAGGGGCAGATAGCCGGTGAACCGGTAGGCGACATAGAGGCCGATCATCGAGATCAGGTCGAAGTAGATGCCGCCCAGGTCGACCCGGATCCGCTGCGCCCGGCTCAGCCGGTAGGCGTGGGTCACGTCGGTGAAATAGACCGGAAAGATCACGTACAGGGCAAAACCGATGACGCCATGACGCGCACCCGCGCGGCGCAGAGCGGAGGCGTGGCCAAGCTCGTGAAAGATCCGGGTCACGGTGTCCAGGGCAAACAGGAGCAGCACCAGCTCGGGGTTGAAGAGGAGCGTGACCACGCCGTTCACGAAGTCGGCCCCGCGAATGATCCAGACGTTGATGGCGGCCGCCGCCATCACGACCAGCACGATCAGCGGCGGCCAGTAGAGATGCTGAAGGATGGCGGTGACCGGCGCCGTCACCGAGTAGGGGAGCAGCGGGATCCGGTGCTTGATGGCGAGGATCTGCGCCGGGGCCCGGATCCCGGCGCCTGAGCCGGCGGCTTGATCCGCGCCGCCGGCCGCGGGCGCTTCGCCCGGGGGCTGCGGCCATTCGAGCAGGCCCGAGCGGGCCAGCTTGTTGAGCACCAGCCACCGGATCTCCTCGGCGCTCACGACGCGGCCGGTCTGGGCGGTCACCCGGCCGGCGATCCCCTCGAGATCGGTCTCGCCGTCCGCGAACAGCAGCACGTGATAGAGGAGCTCGGTGGCCTGCACGTACTGACCGCCGTCGATGCAGATCAGCCACTTGCGGTCGGCGTAGGCCATACCCTGCATCGGCCCGACCAGTTCGACCCGCGCCGCCCGCTTGGGGCGCTGGAGGGCAGGGCTGTCGGTCCCGGCGACTTCTGCCGCGCGGTCCGGGGGCATCGTCAGGCGCCCGGGAGCGACACCGTGAACGCGGCCGGCATCTCCTGCTGGCCCGCCAGCACCGGTCGCGGCAGCGGCCGGAAGGTGTAACCGAATCCTCGGACGGTGTGGATGTACTCGGGCGCCGCCGGGTCACGCTCGATCTTGCGGCGCAGGCGGGCCACGACCACATCGACGCGGCTGGCATCGCCAACGAAGGCCTGCGGCCACGCTCGCTCGAGCAGGGCATCGCGGCTGATCGTCACGCCGCAGTCGCGCATCAGGCATTCGAGCAGCCGGACCTCGGTCGGGGAGAGGTAGGCGGGACGCCTGCCGGTCAGCCGGAAGGTTCCGCTGCCCGGCGAGAGGGTGGCGTCGCCGACGCTTATGTCGCGGCCCAGCGCCAGATGCTGGGCTTGAAGTACCCGGCGGGACACCGCGGTCACGCGGGCCTGCAGCTCCCGGCCGTCGAACGGCTTGACAACGTAGTCGTCAGCGCCGCATTGGAAGGCGCGCAGCTTGTCGCGCATCTCGTGGCGGCTCGAGACGAAGACCACGGGTCCGCGGTAGCCGCGGGCCCGCAGCTGCGCGCAGACCTCGAATCCGTCGGCGCCGCCGCAGTCGACCTCCATCAGGATGGCGTCCGCGCCCTCGTCGATAGCGGCAGAGAGAAGCGCGCCCGCGGAGGTGACCACCGTCACCTCCCTGCCCGCCTCGTTGAAGAGCGCGCACAGCAGCCGGCAGTTCACCTCATCCGGGTCCAGCACAAGGACCCGGATGACAGCCGGCACCGCCAGACTCATCCGGCTGCCTCGCCGCCCAGCTGGAAAGCTCGTGTCAAGCTGCAACCTCCCACAGGTCTCTGCCGAGGGCTGAGGTTAGGCGCAGCCCCGGCGCGCGGTGAATGGGCGAAGGCTGCGGGAGCGCGGGCGCTGACCCATTTCGGCCAGGGACAAGCGAGTCCCGGCCTGACCATCCCGCCCATGGACGCACAAGGCGGCGGCACGCGAGAGTGCCCAACGGAGTCCACCTGTGTTGATCGCGGCGAAGTTGAAGACCGTACTAGTCATCTCCCTCCTGGCCACCGGCGCCGCGCTGCTTCCGGTCGTCGGCCGCGGAGACACGACCAACATTTCGACCATCAGCATCAGCCAGGGAAACGCCGCCATCCAGATCTGCGGATCCGGTTGCGTGCAGGTCCTGCAGCAGTACAACATCGCCATAGTCGCGGTCAACCAGGGCGGGCTCGATTACGCGGGATCGGCATATCTTTCACCGGGCAGCTTCGACTTCGGGCCCGTGGTCCATGCCAGGTCGAGGGACTTCACCCTGACCAACACCAGCGCGAATCAGCCGCTCGTTGTGCCACCCGGATCGATCGGTCTCAGCGGCGCCAACCCTGGCGATTTCAGCCAGGTCAACAATTGTCCCATCGTCCTTCCGGCCGGCCACCGGTGCACCATCCACGTGACGTTTGCGCCCGGCTCCGTGGGGGCCAAGAGCGCGGTCCTGGCGGCCCGTGACAGTGCCATCGACAGTCCCCAGAAGGTGGATCTGGCGGGCACCGGCGTGGCCGCCACCATGACACCGGCGGCCATCGATTTCGGGGCCGTCACGGTTGGGGCCCACAGCGCCGCCGTCGCGGCGACCATCCACAACCCGGGCGGTGACGCGCTCACCGTCACCTCGGCGCGCATCACAGGCGCCAATGCCGCCGACTTCGCGGCCGGCGGCTGCGCCACGGTGGCGGCGGGCGCCTCGTGCTCGGTGCCGGTGACTTTCACGCCGGCCGACGGCGGCGCGCGCCAGGGCGTTCTCACGGTTTATGTCGCGGGCTTGGGCGGGCCGTTCAGCAGCACGCTCTCCGGTATCGGGGCCCCGCTCTCGCTCTCGGCCTCCGGCCTTGACTTCGGGGCCGTGCTGGTGCACACCCATGCCGCGCCGCGCGAGCTGACTCTGACCAACCTCGGCAGCAGTCCGCTGACGCTGGGCGCGATGTCACTCTCGGGCGCCGGCGCGGGCGACTTCGGGCCTCTGTCGGGCTGCGGGCCGGTCACGCTGCCGGGCGGCGGCAGCTGCGTTCTGCACGTCGGCTTCCGGCCAAGCGCCCCCGGCGCGCGCGCGGCAGTGCTGGTGCTCCCGTACAGGGCGGGGGGAAGCGACTTCACGGCCCAGGTTTCGCTGGCCGGCACCGGAATCAAGCCCGACCTCGCCGCGCCCGGCAGCCTCGATTTCGGTTCCGTGATCGTCGGCCAAACCGCGTCCAGAACCCTCACGCTGAGCAATCCGGGTACGGCGGCCACCACCATCGCCGCCATCACCCTGGCCGGCCACCCCGGGGATTTCGCCGTCACCTCGACCTGCGGGGTTTTGCCTGTGTCGCTCAGCCCGGGCGCCACCTGCCAGGTCGGCGTCGCCTTCACCCCAAAGGGGACCGGCGATCGGAGCTCAACTTTGAAGATCGCCGACGATGCTGACGGCAGCCCGCATTCGGTGGCCCTCGCGGGCGCCGGCGTGGGCGCCGGCGTCGCCTCCTCGCCGCCCGGCGGTGGGGGCGGTGCCGCGCAGCCTGGAACCAACGCAGCCGCCAGCAGCAGCGCCGGTGGAGCCGTCCTCTCCGCCCAGAGCCCGGCCCTTCCCAACACGGGCGCCGCGGCGCCCGCCGTCGGCCCCTGCCTGGTCGGGTTCGTCTCCCCGAACGTGGGCCGGGTCGAGCTCCTGTGGCTCTCGGTCCTGCTCCTCATCTTCGCGGTGGGCTTCGGAGCTCGCCTCCGCAGCCGCCGCCGAAGGCCCTCCTAGCCTCGCCCGGCCGTGGCGACCCCCGCGCCACAGGGCCGCCCGGCACCCACGCTCGCCATCATCGGCTGGACGTCGGCGGTGCTGGGCGCGCTGGTCACCTTCCTGCTGGCCGGCACCCCAGGAGCCTGGCAGGCGGCCTCTCATGGGCCTGCATCCACCTCGATCAACGCGCTGGTCGCGGCGGGCCCGGTCGTCGACGCGCCATCAGCATCGGTTCCCAGGCCGCCTGCCTCCGCAGGCGACCCTCGCCGGCTGCTGATCCCGCGCATCAATCTGGACGCCGCGGTGGAATCGGTGGGCGTGGACGGGGCGGGCAGAATGGGAACGCCCGCGAGCATCCAGAACGTGGGCTGGTACCGGTACGGCGCGCGGCCCGGTGACGCCGGAGACGCGGTGCTCGACGGCCATCTCGATTGGTACAGCGGGCCCGCGGTGTTCGGTGACCTGCACGCGGTGGCGGTCGGCGACGAGGTCACCGTCGTGTCAGAAGCCGGCCGGGCAACCTTTCGCGTCGACGGCGTCTCCGTGCACAGATACACCGAGACGGTGCCGGGATTGTTCACCACGGAAGGCCCGGCCACCCTGTCCTTGATCACTTGCACAGGTGGCTGGGATGCGCGGCTGCAAACGTATCTCGAGCGTCTCGTGGTGCACGCGAAATTGGTCGCGATGACTCCCAACGTGTAACCAAAACGGCGCAACCGTGTAGCCGTGTCGAAGAGTTGTTCGGCGAGCATCCTCGTGTGCCCAGGACCTCATTGCCGCCCTATCCAACATCAAGGAGATAACGCATGGATCGTCGCCTGCTCGACGGGGAGTGTGTGGTAGCGCTGCCCGACCGAATCGAGACCAGTCTGGTCAATATCAACGTCAATCCCACGATCAATCTCAACGTCGCCGTTCCGGTCATCACCCAGATCAACACCGGCGTGCAGGTTTCGGCACTCAGCTCAGGCGCCCAGCAGATGGTGCAGGGCAACCTGGCCGGCGCCGGCATCGGACAGTTCAGCTAATCAAACAGGGAGTAAAAGAAATGAACTTTGACCTCGAGAACGAGTCGATCTGCGCGCTTCCCGAGCGCCTGGAGACCTCCGACTACAACTGGTCCAGCGTGGCATTCAGCCAGAGCAACCTGGGCATCCAGATTGGCGGGCTCTCCCTGCAGGCGATGGGCCAGGCCAACCTCGCCGGCGTGACCGTCGTCCAGAGCTCGTAGCCGGGAAATCACCAATTTCCCAACTCCGGGGGGCCGGCGTCCCGCAGGGCGCCGGCCCCAAATTGGGCGACCCGATCGGTTATCAGGACTGTCACCGGAGGCGGCCCGCCCCGCAACTGGTTTGCCGGCACCGCTGGTGATGATTCCGCAGGTGGCAAGCGTCGGTCGTGGGCACGACCGACAAATCTCAGCAGGAGGAATTTTGGAAGATGCACTTTGACGAGCTGGAGCGCGAGACGATCGTGGGGCTGCCCGAGCGGCTCGAGACCTCCGACTACAACTGGTCCAGCGTCGCGTTCAGCCAGAGCAACGTGGGGATTCAGGCCGCGCTCCTGTCGGGGCAGAGCATGCTCCAGGTCAACGGCGCCGCCGTCCACGTGACCCAATTCGCCTAACCCGCACTCGCGCTTCCGCGCCAATCAATCAACAGGAGCAAGAGAGATGTACGACCTCGAGAACGAGGAGCTCGCCGCCCTTCCCGAGCGGTTCGAGACCTCCGACTACAACACGTCCATCGTCGCCTTCAGGCAGAGCAACGTCGGCATCCAGCTCGCCGCCGGCGCGGTGCAGCTGCTCGGCCAGGGCAACGGCGCCAGCGTCACCGTCATCCAGCTCGCTTAGAACAAGCGCAACCGGCGCCCGTCCCTCAGGGGGCGGGCGCCGTCGTTCTTCCGCTGGCCCTGAGGGGCACGGTTCACCGGCTCGTTCAGGACTTGACCCGGGCGCGATCCAGCCGGTCCCGGATGGCGCGGCGGGCGCGTTCGGCGGCAAGCGGCGTGGGAGTTATCGCGTGGAGGCCGTTGGCGCCGGCGAGCAGGCAGTGGATCTCCCAGCCCAGCTGCTCGGGATCGACAGCGGCATTGAGCTCGCCTTGCGCCTGGGCGTCACGCACGGTGCGGACGATGCTGGCCGCAAAGTAGCCCTTGCGCTCCACGATGGCGTCCCGGACCGGACCCGGCTTGCTGTCGAACTCGGCGCTGGTCGCCTCGAAGAAGCAACCGCCCGGAAAGACACGCCGCTCGACGTAGGAGAGGAAAGCCTCGCCCAGCGAGAGCACCCGGCCGATGCCTCGGGGAGCGGAGAGGCCCGGGCGCAGCACCTCCTCGGTGAAGATTCGGGCCGCTTCCTCCACCGTCGCCAGCTGCAGTTCCTCCTTGGATCCGAAATGGGCGAAGAGGCCGCTCTTGCTAATGCCGAGGTCATCGGCAAGCCGCTGCAGCGAAACCGCCTCGAGGCCTTCGGCCGAGGCGAGCATGGCGGCGTGGGTGAGGATGGCCTGGCGGGTCCGAGCGCCCCGCAGCCGGCGCCGGTCCGTCATCACCCGGCCCTCGATTCGGCCCTCGAGCCGGCCCTCGATCGCCATCCCCAAAAAATATAGCACGAACAGTCGGACGCTATTGACTCTACACGACCAGTCGTGCTATTTCTTTGCCTCTGGCGGTGTTTCTTCTCGTGGAGGCGATGGCGATGGTGATGCTTGGCGGAGAGACACAGATCGGGCTCGCGCAGCTCGAAAGCGGCGATGGGCCGCTCCTGCGCCGGTTTTTCTTCCGGCTCTCGCCGGCGACCATCTACCGGCGGTTCATGAGCCCCATCCAGAGGCCGGAGCAGGCACACCCGGAGCGGCTTCTGGACCTCGACCACCGCGAGCGAGAGGCCATCTGCGCCGTGGCCGGAGGAGAGATCGTGGGGATCGCCCGCTATGCCCGGCGCGCAGGCTTTGAGGCCGCCGACCTCGCGGTCGTGGTGGCCGACGCCTGGCAGCGGCAGGGGGTCGCCACCCGGATGCTGGGCGCCCTGGCCGCGCGCGCCGCAGGCGCCGGGATCGGGCGTTTCCAGGCCACGATGCACGCCGACAACCTGGCCGCGGTCGCCCTGCTGCGGCGCCTCCAACCGGGTGCCCGGCTGAGCCTTTCGAACGGGATCTACGAGACCTCCTTTTCGATCTCGGGGGCGGCATGATGTCGCGCGGGGCCGAGCGCGAGGAGCGCCTGGCACTTCTGCGCGGCCTGCCCGAGCTGGACGGCGTTTCTGACCGCCGCCTGCGCGACCTCTCGCGGTCGTTCGACGAGGCCGTCGTGGCCGAGGGCACCCTGATCGCCAGGGCCGGCGATCCCTGCGCGCAGTACCTGGTCGTGATGTCGGGGTCCCTCAGGGTGGAGGCGGCCGCGGTGTCGCAGCGGGTAGAGGCGGGAACCAGCCTGGGCTGGCAGGCGATGTCGTGCCGCGGCCCCAACCCGGGCACGGTGGTGGCCACGTCGGACGCCCGCCTGCTGGTCATGGGCCGCGCCCAGTTCCGCGCCATGGCGAGCCTTGGCTCCCGGCCCCGGTCTCCGGGGCACCGGCGGGCAGAGGCCGGACCTCCGTATCGTCAGCGTCCGGAGTGGTAGCCCAGCAGCCTCTGACAGTCGGTCTCAAGCTCTCCCAGGACGCACCGGTCGAAGCCTTCCTGCAGGTCTGGCGGGTTGCCGACGAGGCCGGCTTCGATCACTGCTGGGCATTCGACCACCTGGCCACCATCGGTCCCATCGGCGACGGCCGGCCGGTCTTCGACGGCTGGTCCCTGCTCTCGGCGATGGCGGTGGCGACCAGACGGGTGCGCATCGGCCTGCTGGTCACCGGCATCACCTACCGAAATCCCGTCCTGCTGGCCAAGATCGCGACCACGGTCGACCACCTCTCGGGCGGCCGCCTGGAGTTCGGGGTGGGGGCCGCCTGGGCAGCCAACGAGCATCACATGTACGGGATCGGCGGCCTCGACCACCGGGTTGGGCTCCTGTCAGAGGGGCTGCAGGTGCTGAAGCTGCTGTGGACGCGCGAGCGGAGCGACTTCGAGGGCCGCTACTTCCAGCTACGCGGTGCCGTGGCCGCACCGAAGCCGGTGCAGAAGCCGCACCCACCGATCTGGATCGGGGCCGGCGGCCCGGCCACGCTGCGGCTGACGGCACGGCATGCCGATGTCTGGAACGCATCGGGCGCGGCGGGCCGCTCGCCCGAGGCCGCCGCCGAGGCCGGCCGGGAACTCGACCGCGCCTGCGCGGCGATCGGCCGGGACCCGGCCGAGATCCGGCGCTCGGTCCAGGTCGGCTTTGCCGGCGACGACCCCGCCGAGCTGGTCGACCGGCTCCGGCGCTACCAGCAGGCCGGGTTCACCGAGCTCGTGGTGATGGTGGGTGCCTCGGGCGCCGGCGCCGGTCCGGCCGATCCCGTGCGCACGGCCCAGATCACCGCCGAGCGCGTGCTGCCCGAGCTCCGCCGCTGAATCTCAGCCGACCGGCAGCTGCTGCCGCCGGGCCCGCGCCTGGTCGACCTCGGTCAGGTGCCGCTTGCGGAGACGCAGGTGCTGAGGCGTCACCTCCAGGAGCTCGTCGTCGGCCAGGAAGTCGAGTGACTGCTCGAGGCTGAGCCGCGTCGCGGGCGTCAGGCGCACGGCGATGTCGGCGGTGGATGAGCGCACGTTCGACTGCTTCTTCTCCCGGCACACGTTGACCGGCATGTCGCCCGGCCGCTTCTGCAGACCGACGACCATCCCCTCGTAGACCACCTCGCCGGGCTCGATGAACGTGGCTCCACGCTCCTGCGCGTTGGCCAGGCCGTAGGTCAGCGCGGTGCCCGCCGAGGAGGCGGTCAGGGCGCCGTTGCGCTGGTCTCGGAATTCGCCCGCCCAGGGCCGGTAGCCGATGCCGATCGAGCCCATGACGCCGGTCCCGGCGGTCAGCGTGAGGAAGAGGTTGCGGAACCCGATCAGGCCCCGCGTCGGGATCACATATTCGAGGCGCGTCATACCGCCCTCCGAATAGGCGATCTCGATCATCTCCCCCCGGCGCCGGCCGAGGGCCTCGGTGACCGCTCCCAGCTGGTCCTGGTGCACATCGACCGTCAGCCGCTCCACCGGTTCCACCCGGTGGCCGTCGACCAGCTTCACGATCGCCTCCGGCCGCGAGACCTCGAACTCGTAGCCCTCCCGGCGCATCGACTCGATGAGCACCGCAAGATGGAGCTCGCCGCGCCCGCTGACCAGGAAGCGGTCGGCCGAGTCGGTGTCCTCGACCCGGAGGCCGAGGTTGACGTCCAGCTCGCGGTAGAGCCGCGCGCGGAGCTGGCGCGAGGTGCTGAACCGGCCCTCCCGCCCGGAGAGCGGAGAGGTGTTGACACCGAACGTCATGCGCACGGTGGGCTCCTCGATCTGGATCCTCGGCAGGGGATCGGGATACTCGGGGTCGGCCAGGGTGTCGCCGATGGCCAGCTCGCCGAGTCCCGTCAGCATGGCGATGTCGCCGGCGGACGCCCGGTCGACAGGCTCCCGGCCGAGGCCCCGCTGCAGCAGCACCTGGCCGACCCGCGCTGTCCGCGCGCCCGTCTCGGAAATGATCGCCACCGGGTCGCCCGGCGCCACCGAGCCTCGAAACAGGCGGCCGATCGCCAGCGGCCCCGTGTAGTCGTCGTAGGCGCGGTTGGCGACCAGCATCTGAAAGCCGCCCTCCTCGACGATGGGAGCCGGGATGTGCTCGACGATGGCGTCGAACAGGGGCCCGAGGTCGGGCGCGAGGTGGGCCGGGTCGGTGCCCGCACGGCCTTCCTTGGCGATCGCGTAGACGGTCGGCGCGTCGAGCTGGTCGGCATCCTCTGCCAGCTCGAGAAAGAGGTCGTGGACAGCCTCCAGCGCCCGCTCGGGATCGGCGTGCGGGCGGTCGAGCTTGTTGATGACGACGACCGTCCGCAGCCCGACCTCGAAGGCCTTGCGCAGGACAAAGCGCGTCTGGGGCATCGGGCCCTCGGCCGCATCGACCAGGAGCAGGCACCCGTCGGCCATGTTGAGCACCCGCTCGACCTCGCCCCCGAAGTCGGCGTGGCCGGGGGTGTCGATGATGTTGATCGTCACCTCGCCGTGCCGGATCGACGTGTTCTTGGCGAGGATCGTGATGCCCTTCTCCCGCTCGAGCGCGTTGGAGTCGAGGATCAGCGTCCCCACCTCCTGCGACTCGCGGAAGGTGCGGCTCTGCTTGAGCAGCGCGTCGACCAGCGTGGTCTTGCCATGGTCGACGTGGGCGATGATCGCCACGTTGCGAATGTCGTGGCGCAGGCTTGTCATCGCCGGGCTGCGGTTCCGTGTGCCGTTCGCGGATGGCCCGTATGCCGCCACTCGCCCTGGTGAAGCAGTCGAGGGCCGTCGACCGGCTGGATGTCGGGGGCGCCCTGCCGGCGCAGCTTGCGCCAGGCGGCGGCGTCCTCGGGGGCCAGGATGGTGAGGGCGCGACCGGGAGCCCCCTGCCGGGCCGTCCGGCCCACGCGGTGCGTCAGCCACTGCGCCGTTTCCGGCAGCTCGTAGTTCACGACCAGCTCGACGTCGCTGACGTCGATTCCCCGGGCCGCCACGTTGGTCGCCACCAGCACCCGGACGCGGCCGCGCCGGAAGGCGTCCATGGTTGCCTCGCGCCGGTTCTGCGACAGGTTGCCCTGCAGTTCGGCGGCGCTGTGGCCCATGGCGGTGAGCCGGGTCGCCAGCTTCTTCACCCCGTGCTTGGTGCGCCCGAAGACGATCACCGGTCCGTGGTGGCCGTTGAGAAGGCGGTGAAGGGTGTCCAGACGCTGGCTGCCTTCGACGTGGAGCAGTCCGTGCTCCAGCGTCGGCTCTCCCTTGGGTTCGACGCGGACCCGAAAGGGCTGGTCGAGGTGCTTGGCGATCATCGCCGTCACCCAGGCCGGCATGGTGGCCGAGGCCAGCACCGTCTGCCGCTGGCCGGTGAGGCCGATGATCCGCTCCACGTCGCGGGCGAAGCCCGAGTCGAGCATCTCGTCCGCCTCGTCGAGGACGAGGTAATCGATCCCCGAGAGCGTGAGCAGGCCCCGGTCCACCATGTCGAGGATCCGGCCCGGCGTGCCGATCACAACCGGGGGCCGGCCGCGCAGCTCGCTCATCTGGCGGCCGTAGCCGACGCCTCCATAGAGGAGGGCGGACCGGGGCCGCGGATCAAGGGTGCCGAGGACCGATCCGATCTGGATGGCCAGCTCCCGAGTTGGCGCCACCACCAGGGCCTGCGGGCCGCGCAGGGCCTGCGGGCCGCGCAGCGCCTGCGGGCCGCGCAGCGCCTGGGGGGCGCGCAGTCCGGGCTTCAGCTGCTCAAGCATGGGCAGCAGGAAGGCGAGGGTCTTGCCCGACCCGGTCGGCGCCTCGATCACGACGTCGCTGCCGTCCAGCAGGGCGGGTATGGCCTGCGCCTGGACGGGCACGGGCTGGGTGATCTGGCGGGAGGCGAGGGCGGCGGCCGTGCGCGCGCTCACGCCGAGTTCGGTGAATGAGTTCAAGTTGGTGCTCCAGGTCCCCTCTCATTGGGGTGGATTGACTGCGCCGATCAGGACACCGTCCTAATAGACGGGGAGAGGGACCCGAGCGAGCCGGAATGGGGGTTGGAGGCGCCGCGCCTGAGCGCGGCGCCTCGGGGTCAGCTAGACGAGCTGGACGCGGTTCGCCCGCGGGCCCTTGGGGCTCGACTCGATCTCGAAACTAACCCGCTCGCCGCCCTGAAGGCGGTCGAAATCGGTGTCCGTACCGCTGCGGTGGAAGAAGTACTCCTTGCCGTCCTCAGCTGCGATGAATCCGAACCCGCGATCGCTCACGAGCTTCTTGATGGTGCCATTCTGCATGGCGGTTCTCCTATTTCTCGAACGAGACTGACGCTTGCCGGCAGCCGTTCGAGAAGAAGGACAACCAAGCGTGCACCACTTCGGTGCCTGAGCAATTGTACCCGGCGTGCACCCCGGTAAACATCCGCTGCGCGGAAACGCTTCATGCCCGGCCCGGGCGCGCAGAGCCCGCGAACCGGTGCCGCCTGGCACCAGCTTGAACCTCGTCACCCGCTCTTCGAACCCACCTCGCCGCCGGGCGCCGGGACCAGATATCGATCAGGATCGCGCTCGAAACGCTCGCGGCAGTGGTCGGAGCAGAAGTAGTGAGTGCGCCCGCCCAGGGAGAGGCGGGCGGGGGCCAGGTCCTTCTCAACCTGCATGCCGCAGACGGGGTCGACCGCGTACCGGGCTCCGCCTCCCAACCGGGCCCGGTTGCGATGCAGCCAGTAGAGGCCACCGAAGATGCCCAGGAAGAGGATGTTCAGGATCGTCGTGTAGTTCCACTGGAGCCCGATGGGCACCGGCTGAGCGGGTCGCGCGGTCGGAATCAGGCCGAGTCCGCCGAAGAGCAACTCGGTGACGAGCCCGGCCGCCGCCATCACGACCCAGAAGAGCGCGACCAGGCGCCAGGTCAGCGCCCATCCGTAGAGCTTCCGGTAGATCAGGATGAGCGGCAGGGTGATCAGGTCCGCGAAGACGAAGCTGACCACGCCGCCGAAGGAGATGCCGCCGTGCCAGAGGGCGGCCGCCAGCGGAACGTTTCCGATCGAGCAGACGAAGCTGAGGACCGCGATCAGCGGGCCGACGATCACGTTCTCGACCGTTGTCCAGGGCCCGTGACCGGTGAAGAAGACCAGTTTCCACAGTGAGGCCGGCACCAGCACCGCGAGAAAGCCGGCGACCACGTACCCGATCGCCATCTCGCGGCGGAGCATCGTCAGGTCGGCCATCGTGTAGCTCGCCGCGTCTGCCCAGCCGCCCACCGACAGCACGCGAGTTCGGAAGGGCGCGGTCTTGTCGAGCGCCGAATCACCATGGTGGTGCCCGTCCTCCAGATCGTTCAGTCGCCGGCGCGCGGCAGCGATCAAGCGTGGCTTGAGGACGAAGCGGGCGCCCACGGCCATCAGGCCGATCATCACGATGCCGCCCACGTACTCCGCGAGGGCGAACTGCCAGCCGATCAGGATCCAGAGCACAAGCCCGAGCTCGAGCACGAGATTGGTCGAGGCGAGCATGAACGCCATCGCGGCGGTGAAGTCGGCGCCCTTCTGGAAGAGCGACTTGGCCATGGCCGAGGCGGCGTAGGAGCAGGACGATGAGAGCACCCCGAAGATGGAGGCGCGGCCGATACTCCTGGCGCCGGCATCGCCCATCGTCCTCTCCATGCCTGACCTGGTCGCGAAGGCCTGGACGGCGCCCGACAGGCCAAAGCCCAGGACCAGCGGCCAGAGCGTCTCCCAGAACATGAAGAAAGCCGTCTCGAGGCCCAGCCAGACCGTCGCCAGGAGCTGGATCATCGCGCCCCCCGCCCGGTTCGACCGGCGCCCGGCACCCGAATCGCCGCGGCGGTCATGCCCGCACCATCCTCTCGACGGCCGCCGACAGCTCCTTCACCTTGTCCGCGCCTTCGCCCGCCTGGATGGCCTCGGCCACGCAGTGGCTGATGTGGTCCTGGAGGAGGAGCAGCGAGACCCGCTCGAGCGCCGCGCGCGCAGCCGCCACCTGCGTGATCACGTCGATGCAGTAGCGGTCCTCCTCGACCATCTTGCTGAGGCCTCGGACCTGGCCTTCGACGCGGCGAAGGGCGACCAGCACCTTTTCCTTGTCGTCGGTGTACCCGGGCTGGTGGGTCCCTGTCATAGCCCGAGTATACCCTCTAGGGGTATCCAGGCTTCGGTATTCAGGACGTCCTCAGCTCGGGTCGGGGTCGCCTCGACCGGTCTTCTCCTGAAGCGCCTCGATCCGCTTGGCCGCCTCAGCCTTGGTCATCTCGTCAGGCACGTCTTCGTGCGCCTCCGAGGCGAGGGTGTGCAGGTAGGACCGCTGCGCGCCGGTCATCGGCTCGTCCCCTGTCTTCCAGTCGTCGGGATCCTTCACTGTGTTGTCCGCCATGCTTCCGACTCTACGAACATGCGTTTGAGGGCCGCAACAGCTGGCCGGCCGATCAGGACCTTCAGGCGCCGGCCGCGGCCTCCAGCTCCTCGACGATGACCCGGTCGTGCTCGGCCGGCGTGCCGGGCATGTCGCGGCATGCGCTCTTCAGCGCTACCGCGCCGGCGATGATAGCCGGCGCCGCCTCGAGACGATCGATCGCGTCGGCTCGCACATAAAGTAGAAACCTGACCAAGTTTGGCCTCGCGTTCCTGGTGATCCTGGTCATTGCCGGGGCTGCATCCTTGGCATGGTCGTCGGTGGCGGCCGTTGACGATCCCGCCGTGGCCGGCAACCGGCGGCTGACCGCGCTGACTGGCGCCCCTCTGTACGTGCTCTCCCTTGCCATCGTGGTGACGGTCCTCGACATCTCAGGACTGCTGGCGGAGCACTACCTGGTGGGCTTTCTCCTGATCCCGCCGGTGGCCCTGAAGCTCGGCTCGACCGGTTACCGCTTCCTTCGCTACTACGCGGCCAGCCCGCCATACCGCCTGGCCGGGGCGCCGCCGCTCCTGCGTCGCTTCCTGATCGCGCCGCTACTGGTCGCCTCTACGGTCGTCGTCTTCGTGACCGGACTGGAGCTCTGGCTTTTCGGGTTGCGCTACGGGGACGCCTGGATGACGGCGCACACGCTGAGCGCGGCGTTGATGATGCTGGCGATGGCCGCCCACGTCGTGTCGCACCTACGGAGCAGTGTTGAGGCGTTCGGCCAGGTGGCGCCGGCAGCTCCCCGACCTGCCATCAGCGGCGGCTCCCTCGTCCTTGGCAGTGTCCTTCTCGGCGCCGCCCTAGCCGCAGCCTCTCTTCTTTACGCCTCACCTTTCGCGGCAGCCGCAGGCGGCTGAGGCGCGACGGGCTCACCGGAATGCCGCGCCGCAATAGAGGTGACCTGA
>CAYLIP010000042.1:0-1367 GCA_964383855.1 uncultured Actinomycetes bacterium
CAACCCCGGCTCCGGAGCCCTCCGAGCCTCCGTCCGCGCCGCCATCCGCCGCGGCGCGGCCGGCGCCGGCGGCCGGCTCGGACCTGGCGGCGGAGCCCGAGCCCGAGGCGCGGGCTGAGGGAGATGGCGACCGGTCCCCGGAGGAGGCGATCTCGGGCCGCTGGCGACCGGCTCCACCGCCGGCGCACGAGGCGGAGTCGCAGAGGCCGCCGGCGCTCACCGGCGCCCCCGGACCGCCGAAGGACGACTGAGGCCGCCCCGGGCGCCACGGCGCCAGCCGCCCGGCTCTCCGGCCCCGCCCCGCCCCCGCCCCCGCTCCTAGACTTGACCCGTGAGCGAGAACAGACAGGCGGTCCACGTCGCCGTCACCGGCGCTGCCGGCCAGATCGGATACCAGCTTCTCTTCCGCATCGCCTCGGGCCAGCTGCTCGGTCCCGATCAGCCGGTCGTGCTGCGCCTGCTCGAGGTGGAGGCGGCGATGAACGCGCTCCAGGGCGTCGTCATGGAGCTCGACGACTGCGCGTTCCCGCTGCTGGCCGGCGTGGAGACTGCGAGCGATGCTCGGGCCGCGTTTGACGGAGCCGGCTGGGTGCTGATGGTGGGCGCCATGCCGCGCAAGGAGGGGATGGAGCGCCGCGACCTGCTCAGCGCCAACGCCAGCATCTTCTCGGTTCAGGGCAGGGCCCTCAACGAGGTGGCGGCGCGCGAAGTCCGGGTGCTGGTCGTCGGCAATCCCTGCAACACCAACTGCCTGATCGCCCGCTCCAACGCGCCCGACATCCCGGCCGAGCGGTGGTTCGCGATGACCCGCCTGGACGAGAACCGGGGCAAGAGCCTGCTCGCCACGCGCGCCGGCGCGGCCGTGAGCGAGGTGTCCAACCTCGCGGTCTGGGGCAACCACTCGGCGACCCAGTTCCCGGATGCGCGCAACGCCCGCATCGGCGGCCGCCCCGTGCCCGAGGTGATCGGCGACGAGGACTGGCTGCTGGGGGATTTCGTGACCACGGTCCAGCAGCGGGGAGCGGCGGTGATCAAGGCCCGGGGCCTGTCCTCGGCCGCCTCGGCGGCCAATGCCGCCATCGATTCCGTGAACAGCATCTGGCGCGGGACGCCGGCCGGCGACTGGACATCGCTGGCGGTCGTCAGCCGGGGCGAGTACGGGATCCCCGAGGGCCTGCAGTTCGGATTCCCGATCGAGACGTCGGGCGGCGGCTGGAAGGTCGTCGAGGGAATCGAGCTCGATGGCGCGGCTCGGGAGCGGATCGCCAAGACGACGGCCGAGTTGGAGGGTGAGCGGTCGGACGTCCGGGAGCTGCTGCCGGCCTAGGTTCTCCGGATTCCGCGCATGTGCGGGCGCCTGCGCCTAA
>CAYLIP010000042.1:1467-24141 GCA_964383855.1 uncultured Actinomycetes bacterium
TGGGCCTTACCTCCGCCCCAGGGTCCGCCTAGAACCCCTCCCCCTCGGTCTCGAACACCTCGTCGCCCGCCAGCCGCCGAGCGAAGACCAGGAAGGCGGTGTGCGCGACCATCCGGTGCGCCGGCCGCAGGGAGCGGCCGCGCACCGTCCAGCCGCGCTGGAGCAGCTCAAGGACCTCGACCATCCCGAACCCTCCCGCCTCCCTCAGCGCCTCGGTGAAGCGCTGGACCTGGGAGATGTTGGGGCACAGCGCAAAGACGATCCCACCCGGCCGCAGCGCCGCCTTGACCCACCCCACCGCCTGCCACGGCTCGGGCAGGTCGAGCAGCACGCGGTCCAGGTCGCGCTCGGCAAGGTCTCCGTAGGCGTCCCCGGCGCGCAGCTCCAGGTTGGCCGGCACCTCGCCGAAAGCCTCCTCCACCGCCGAGCGCGCCAGCCCGAGGAACTCCTCTCGCAGCTCGACCGAGGTCACATGACCGCCGGAGCCCACCGCGCGCAGCAGCGCGATCGTGAGCGCTCCCGTGCCGGTACCCGTCTCCAGCACCCGCGCTCCCGGAAAGACGTCGGCGAAGACCAGGATCGCCCCCAGGTCCTTCGGGTAGATCGGCTGCGCCCGCCGCCGCCGGTCCACCACAGCCTCCGCAAAGGTCGGGCGCAGCGCCAGGAGCCGGGTTCCCCGGGCGGTGACCGCGATCGACCCGTCCGGCCGGCCGATCAGCGTGTCGTGCTCGACCAGGCCGGTGTGGAGCGAGGTGCGGCCGCCCGGCTGAAGCACGACCCGGTAGCGGCGCCCGGCGCGGTCGTGCAGGAGCACGAGATCGCCGGCTCGGAGGTCGCTCACCGGGGCAGTCTACGATTGGTCCGGCAAGCCGATGGGACATACGGTGACGGTCAACTGGGCGGGTCAGCGGCGCCAGGGCGGACAGCCGGTCACGACCTTCGAGATCCACTCCGCCTCCGGCCACACCGCGGTGGTCGACGAGCCCCCCGCCTTCGGAGACGACCTCGGGATGCGCCCGACCGAGATGCTGCTGGGGGCTCTGGGAGGATGCACCGGGGTCAACGCTGTGCTTCTCCTGCGCAAGTACAAGCAGCCCTTCCGCTCGCTCCAGATCGAGGTCCAGGGCGACCAGCAGGAAGACTGGCCGAAGGCCTTCACCCGGATCTCGATCACCTTCGTGATCACCTGGGACGGCGACTTCGACCAGGCCCTCGTCGACGAGGCGCTCGACCAGGCCTGCAACCGGTACTGCCCGGTCGACGCCACGCTCACCCACGGGACGAAGATCGAGGTCCACCGCCAGGACCGGCGCTGAACCGGAGCGCCGCCCGGCCACGCCGAGCCTCCGCCCTACCTAGAATGGGTTCAGTTCCCAGCCCGCGGCTTTCACACGGAGAAGTGCGTCCGAGTTGCTGAACGAGTACGTCCCGCTCGTCATCTACGCAGGGATCGTTGTCCTGGTCATCGGCCTCCTGGTCACCCTTTCCTTCCTGCTCGGACCCTCGAAGCCCTACCGGGCCAAGCTGCTGCCGTATGAATCGGGCATCATCCCGACCACCCCGGCCCGCGGCCGGATGTCGGTGCGCTTCTACCTGACGGCGATGCTCTTCATCATCTTCGACGTCGAGGCCATCTTCTTCTACCCCTGGGCGGTCATCCTGCACCAGCTCCGCTGGTACGGCGTGATCGAGATGCTGGTCTTCATGCTCATCCTGGGCGTCGCCCTCGCGCACATCTGGCGCAAGGGCGGGCTCGACTGGGAGTGACGGCTTGGGCGTAGAGACCCTCTATGACGTCCTGGGCGAGAACGTCCTCACCACCACGCTCGGCAAGCTGGTCGGCTGGGGTCGCGGCAACTCGGTCTGGCCGGCCCAGTTCGGTCTGGCGTGCTGCGCGATCGAGATGATGCACACCGCCGGGCCCGGCATCGACTTCGCCCGCTTCGGGTCGGAGGCCATGCGAGCCTCGCCCCGGCAGGCCGACCTGATGATCGTGGCCGGCCGCGTCGCCCACAAGATGGCGCCCGTCCTGCGCCAGATCTATGACCAGATGCCGGAGCCCAAGTGGGTGATCTCGATGGGGGCCTGCGCGTCGACGGGCGGCGTCTTCAACAACTACGCGCTCCTCCAGGGCGTGGACAAGGTGGTGCCGGTCGATGTGTACATTCCCGGCTGCCCGCCCCGGCCCGAGGACCTGGTCAACGCGATCATGATCCTGCAGGAGAAGATCAAGGCGCAGGGGATCAAGCCCCGCCTGTGAGCAAGACCAAGAGCCCTCAGCGGGCCGGGTGGCGCGGCTTCGCGATCGACCAGGGGACCTCCGCCGGCGATGTCTGGATCACGGTCAGGCGGGAGTCGATCCGCGATGCGCTGCAGGCGCTGAAGGCGGACGGCTATCGCGGCTACTGCTTCATCACGTGCGTCGACCACCTGGCCACCCCGGTTCGCCCGGCGCCTCCGGAGCGGTTCGAGATGGTCTACCAGCTCCGGCGGATGGACACCTACCAGGAGATCCGGGTGCGGGTCTTCGTGCCCGAGTCGGACGCCAGCCTGCCGAGCGTCCACGACATCTTCCGCCCCGCCAACTGGGACGAGCGGGAGACCTGGGACCTCTTCGGCATCCGCTTCGAGGGCCATCCCGACCTGACCCGCATCCTGATGCCCGACGACTGGGCCGGCCACCCGCTGCGCCGCGACTACCCGGTGGGCGGAGAGCCGGTGGATTTCTCGGCCGAGCACGAGACGTGGCAGACAGCGCCGGAGGAGGCCTGATGAAGGCGCATCCCGAGACCGAGGCGCATCCCGAGACGGAGGGCGAGACGGAGGGCGAGACGGAGGGCGAGACGGAGGGCGAGATGGCGCGCCACCGGCTGTCGATCTCCGCCGGCGAGCCCGGCCAGGAGCAGGTCCTGACCGTCAACTTCGGGCCGCAGCACCCCTCCACCCACGGCGTGCTGCGCCTGATCGTCGACCTTGACGGCGAGCAGATCCGGCGCGTCAAGCCGGTCATCGGCTACCTCCACACCGGGATCGAGAAGCAGGCCGAGGCGCTGCGCTGGCAGCAGGCGGTCGTGGTCACCGACCGCCACGATTACCTGGCTCCTCTCAACAACAACCTCGCCTACGCGATGGCGGTGGAGCGGCTCCTCGGCCTCGAGGCGCCCGCACGCGCGCAGGCGCTGCGCGTCATCATGTGCGAGCTCAATCGCATCTCCTCGCACTGCGTGTGGATCGGCACCAGCGCCCTTGAGCTGGGCGCCATGTCGGTTTTCATGTACGCGCTGCGTGAGCGCGACAAGGTGCTGGCGCTGAACGAGGAGATCTCCGGCTTCCGGATGCACACCTCGTACATCCGCCCGGGCGGCGTCAGCGGCGACGCCACCGAGCGCTTCTGGGACATGCTCGGCCAGTTCCTCGAGGAGATGCCTGGGCGCGTCGACGAGTACGAGGACCTCCTGACCAACAACCCGATCTGGACCCGGCGGACCAGGGGGATCGGCGTCCTCAGCGCCGAGGACGCCATCGCCCTGGGCGCGACCGGCCCGATGATCCGCGGCTCGGGCATCCCGTACGACCTGCGCAAGCAGCGCCCTTACTCCGGCTACGAGAAGTACGAATTCGAGGTCGCGACCTCCGATCTCTGCGACTGCTACGGCCGCTACCAGATCCGGATGAAGGAGATGCGCGAGTCGGTCCGCATCATCCAGCAGGCGGTGGCCGCGATCCCGGAGGGCCCGGTCAACGTGGACGACCGCAAGGTGGTGCCGCCGCCCCGCGAGGAGCTAGAGACCTCGATGGAGGCGGTCATCCATCACTTCAAGCTCTTCACCGAGGGCTACTCGGTGCCACCGGGGGACGTCTATTCGGCGGTCGAGTCGCCCCGAGGCGAGCACGGCGTCTATGCCGTCTCGGACGGCACCCACAAGCCGCGGCGGATCAAGTTCCGGGCCGCCTCGTTCGTCAACCTCCAGGCGCTGGAGCAGATGGCGCTCGGCTCCATGGTCGCCGACCTGATCGCGATCATCGGGACCGCCGACACCGTGCTCGGAGACGTCGACCGATGAGCTCAACCGGTCCCGACAGCCTGGTCCAGCGGCCGGCGGACGTCCGGCTCGGCGAGCACGCTCTGGAGGAGATCCGGGCGCTGCCGCAGCGCTACCCGCATCCGCGCTCGGCCGTGATGCCGGCGCTCGACATCGCGCAGGAGCAGATCGGGTACCTGACGCCCGCCGCCATGGAGCAGGTGGCCGAGGCACTGGAGCTCGACGCCGGGTACGTCGAGGGCGTGGCCACCTTCTACTCGCTCTTCCACCTCGAGCCCGTGGGCTCCCACCGCTTCTACGTCTGCACCAATCTCGCGTGCATGCTCCGGGGCGCCTACGACATGGTCGACGCCATCAAGCGGGAGATCGGCGTCGAACGCGTGGGCGAGGTCTCCGGCGACGGCCTCTTCAGCATCGAGGAGGTGGAATGCCTGGGCGCCTGCGAGTACGCCCCGATGATGCGGTTCGACCACGCCTTCCACTACGACCTGACGCCGCCGAAGATCGCCGAGCTGGTCGCCGAGCGGCGCCAGGCGGCCGCGGCGGGCGGCGTGATCGAGGGCTCCGAGCCGGCGCCGGCAAAACCGTCGCGTCAGCGCAAGGCGACCAAGGGGAGCCCGCCCGATGCCTAGGTCGAAGCAGCTGCCCGAACACCGCGGCGGGACGCGCGCCTCGCTGCCGCCGGGCACGCCGAGCGGCGAGCTCCGCGGGTCCTTCGGCGAGGCTCGCACCAACCTGCTGACCCGCCACTTCGGGACTCCGGGGCTGCACACGCTCGCCGTCTATCGCGAGCAGGCCGAGGGCCTGGCCGGATTGCGCAAGGCGCTCGAGATGGAGCCCAGGGCGATCGTCGACGAGGTGAAGACGTCGGGCCTGCGCGGCCGCGGCGGGGCCGGCTTCCCGACCGGCACCAAGTGGTCGTTCATGCCGCCTCCCGACGGCGGGCCGCGCTACGTCGTCGTCAACGCGGACGAGTCGGAGCCGGGCACGAGCAAGGACCGGTACATCATGGAGAACTGCCCGCACATGCTCCTCGAGGGGATCATGATCGCGGGCTGGGCGATCCAGGCCACGCAGGCCTGGATCTACATCCGCGGCGAGTACGACGGGCCCTACCGGATGCTGCTGGAGGCGATCGCCGAGCTGCGCGACGCCGGCGTCCTCGGCGACCGGCCCTTCGGCAAGGACTTCGCCTTCGACATCCAGGTCTACCGCGGCCACGGCGCCTACATCTGCGGCGAGGAGACGGCGCTCCTCGAGTCGCTCGAGGGCAAGCGCGCGCAGCCTCGCTCGCGCCCCCCATTCCCCGCCGTCAAGGGCGCCTGGGGCCGCCCCACCCTGCTCAACAACGTGGAGACGCTCTCCACGCTGCCCTGGATCCTGCGCAACGGGGGCGCCGAGTACGCCAAATTCGGGACCGAGAAGAACCACGGCACCCGCCTGGTCTCGGTCAGCGGGCATGTGGCCAAACCCGGCGTCTACGAGATCGAATGCGGCATCCCGTTCACGGAGATCCTCAACGACATCGCGGGCGGCCCGCTGCCCGGGCACCAGTTCAAGGCGTTCTGGCCCGGCGGCTCGTCCTCTCCGGTGCTCCCCGCCTCGATGATGGAGGTCCACTCCGACATCGAGGCGCTGGCGGCGGCCGGCTCGATGGCGGGGTCGGGCGGGATCATGGTCGCCGACGACCGCGCCTGCATCGTCGAGACGACGCTGCGGCTGCTCCAGTTCTATGCCTACGAGTCGTGCGGCAAGTGCACGCCCTGCCGGGTCGGGGGCAACTGGGCCGTGCGCACCGTGCGGAAGATTCTCGACGGCGAGGGGACCGCGGTGGACCTTCACATCCTCGACCGGATCCAGCAGGGTCTGCAGGACGGCCGCTGCCTCTGCGGCCTCGGAGACTCGGCCGGCTGGGTCGTGATGTCGGCGATGCGGCACTTCCCGGCCGAGTTCGAGGAGCACGCGCTCCACAGGACCTGCTCGGTCAGGAAGCAGGAGGTGGCGGCCAGTGCCTGAGGAACAGCAGCCCACGTCGCGGGCGCACGCCGCCGCGCCCGGCGACCGGCCGGCGGAGGCGCCCAAGCCACCTGACAGCGTCACCCTGACCATCGACGGGCAGCCGGTCACGGTGCCCAAGGGCACGCTGGTCGTGGAGGCGGCCAAGCAGCTGGACGTCGAGATTCCGGTCTTCTGCTACCACCACAAGCTGAACCCGGTCGGCGCCTGCCGGCTCTGCCTGGTCGAGATCTCGCCCGGACCGCCCAAGCCGACAACCGCCTGCACGACGCCGGTGGCCGAGGGCATGGTGGTGAAGACGAACAGCGCCCTGGCCGTCAGCGGGCGCGCCGACATCCTCGAGTTCGAGCTCGTCAACCACCCGCTCGACTGCCCGGTCTGCGACAAGGGCGGCGAGTGCCCGCTCCAGGACTACACGTTCCGGCACGGCTATCCGACCAGCCGGATCGACCTGCCCCGCCTGCACTTCAAGAAGCCGGTGCCGATCTCCGACTTCATCGCGCTCGACCGCGAGCGCTGCGTGCTCTGCTACCGCTGCACCCGCTACTACGACGAGGTGGCCTGGGAGCAGGAGCTGACCAGCGACCAGCGGGGCGTCCACACCTACATCACCAACCAGTTCGACCAGCCGCTGCAGTCCGTCTTCAGCGGCAACATCATCGACCTCTGCCCGGTCGGCGCCCTCACCTCCCGGGTCTGGCGGTTCGAGTCGCGGCCCTGGGACATGGACCGCAGCTTCTCGGTGTGCTCCAAGTGCTCGGTCGGCTGCAACATGACCCAGTGGCAGCGGCGCGATGAGCTGGTACGGATCACGTCGCATGAGAACGACGAGATCGACGATGGCTGGATCTGCGACCGGGGCCGCTTCCAGTACACCGAGGTCAACAGCCCGGAGCGGGCGCGCGTCCCCGAGGTCGGCGGCCGGGAGGCGAGCTGGTCCAGCGCGCTGGACGCGCTCGAAGCCGGGCTCAGGGGACGCAAGCGGCCCGGAATCCGGGTTCCCCAGGACATCACCCTCGAGGAGGCCTACCTGCTCAAGCGGCTGCTGGCGGGGCCCTGGAAGGGAGCGCGCCTGGCCGTCGAGCGGCGGACCTCACTGCCGCCGCCGGCGGGCGAGACGCTGCGAATCGCGGACCTGGAGAAGGCGAAGACGATCGTGGTCATAGCCAGCGACACCGCGGACGACGTGCCCGTCATCAACCTGCGGATCAAGAAGGCGGTCAGCCGCTACGGCGCCAGGCTGGTGGTCGTCCATCCCGACGACCTGGATCTCGACCGCTGGCCGACCGGTGTGAGCCATGTCCGCTACAACCCGGGCGCTGCCGCCCAGGCGGTGCGTGACCTGGGCGCCCACGACTACCTGAAGGAGGGCGGACCGATAGCCATCCTCTACGGCGACGGCGCCGGCCGCGAGGACGGGGCCGCCATCGCGGAGGCCGCGGCCGGCCTGGCCGAGGCGGTGGGCGGCGCCCTCATGCCGCTCTACCGCGGCACCAACGAGAGAGGGCTGCTCGAGCTGGGCCTGATCGGAGCCGCCGGCGACGACCTCAGCGGCTGCGACGCGGTGCTGCTGTGGGGCCCGGGCGAGGCGCCCAGGACGGCCAGGTTCGTGGCCGCGTGGGACTGCCTCAAGCGCGGCCGCAAGCTCGACGTCTTCCTCCCCGACGCCACCTTCGCCGAGACCCAGGGCACCTACATGAACGTGGAGGGGCGGGTGCAGTTCCTGCGCCCGGTGCTCCAGGCGCGGCCCCCCCTGCGCGAGGGCTGGGAGGTGCTGGTCGAACTGGCGCAGCGGGCCGGACTCGAGGCCGACTACCTCGGCATCTTCGAGCTCCAGCGCGAGGCGGCCGCGTCGCACCCGGCGCTGGCGCCGCTGGCCGATCCGCCGGCGCCCGGGCCGGCGCCGACCCCCGTCATGTACGGACCGGCGCGCCCATGACGCCGTTCCTGTTCGAGCCGGCCTTTCTGGGCACGCCCGATCCCTTCGGCTGGTACGCAGACCCGGTCGGCCACTGGGTGATCGTGGTCGTGGCGATGGTCCTGCTGGTCTTCGTGCTCCTGACGCTGACCGCCTACACGGTCTTCTGGGAGCGCGTCTACCTGGGCTGGGTCCAGCGCCGCCCGGGACCCAACCGGGTCGGCCCCTTCGGGCTCCTCCAGATGGCGGCCGACGGGGTGAAGCTGATCTTCAAGGAGAGCTTTCTTCCCAACGGCGTCGACCGGCTGACCTACATCGCCGCGCCCGCGATCGCGGTCGGCTCGGCGTTCCTGGCCTGGTCGGTTGTGCCGATCGGGATCTGGTACGGCGTCACCTACTGGGTTGCCGACCTCAACATCGGCTTCCTCCTGATCCTGGCCGTGACCTCGATGAACGTCTACGCGATCATGCTCGGCGGCTGGTCGTCGAACTCCAAGTACTCGCTGCTGGGCGGGCTCCGCTCGGCTGCGCAGCTGATCAGCTACGAGATGGCGATGGGGTTGGCCCTGGTCCCGATCTTCATGCTGGCCGGCAGCCTCCGCCTGGAGGACATCGTCAGCAACGGGCCCCACTGGGGCGGCTTCCTCGTCCCCATGATCGTCGTCGCGCCGATCAGCTTCCTGGTCTACACGATGGCCGCGGTGGCCGAGACCAACCGCGCGCCCTTCGACCTCCCGGAGGCCGAGCAGGAGCTTGTCGGCGGCTTCCTGACCGAGTACTCGGGGCTCAAGTTCACGATGTTCTACCTGGGCGAGTACCTGGCCGTGCTCACCCAGTCGACCCTGATCACGCTGCTCTTCTTCGGCGGCTGGCACCTGTGGATAGTGCCGCCCGTGATCGCCCTCGTCCTCAAGGTCTTCCTGGTCGCCAGCTTCTACATCTGGCTGCGCGCGACCCTTCCCCGCCTGCGCTACGACATGCTGATGCGGTTCGGCTGGAAGGTGCTGCTGCCGATCGGCATCCTCAACGTCGTCGTCACCGCGATCGTGCTCGTGGCGGTGACCTAGGAGTCCCATGGCAGATCCAGAAAACAAGAAGAAGAAGAAACCCGGCGTCGCCGACGACGTGCTCGGCCTGCTGACCGGCCTCCGGACCACGCTCGGGGAGGGCTTCCAGCCGCACGTCACGATCGAGTACCCGGAGGAGAAGTCGGTGCGCTCCGAGCGGTACCGCGGACGCCATTACCTGCGCCGCTACGACAACGGGCTCGAGCGATGCATCGGATGCGAGCTCTGCGCGGCCGCCTGCCCGGTCGGCTGCATCCTGGTCATCGCCGCCGAGAACTCGGACGAGAACCGCGTCAGCCCGGGCGAGCGCTATGCCAGGACCTACGAGATCAACATGCTGCGCTGCATCTTCTGCGGCTACTGCGAGGAGGCGTGCCCGGTGCAGGCGATCGTGCTCGGCCCCGAGTACGAGCTCTCCAACGTCAGCCGCGAGCAGTTCATCTACACCAAGCCGATGCTGATCGAGCCCGACCCGCGCGAGGAGCCGCTCTTCGTGAGGACGGGCAAGAAGCCGGACACCGACGTCTACATCGGGAACACGATGGAACCGCGCGCCCCGTTCACGCTGCCGCAGGAGCCGGGCTGATGGGAGCCGCCTCGGCGCTCTTCTGGTTCTTCGCCCTGCTCGCGGTGGCCGGCGGCTTCGGAGTGATCCTCTTCCGGACGCCCATCCGCAACGTGCTCTCGCTGGTGCTGGTCATGCTCTCGCTGGCCGTCGAGTTCCTGCTCCTCTCCGCGCAGTTCATCTTCGCGGTCCAGGTGATCGTCTACGCCGGCGCCGTGATGGTGCTGTTCCTCTTCGTCATCTTCCTGCTCGGCCCGACCCGGGAGGTCGCCCACTTCCGCTCCTCCTGGTGGCAGCTCGCCGTGGCCGCGATCGTGGTCGCCTGCTTTGCCGGCTTGATGTACTACCTGGTCAACAACCTGCCCTTCCGGCAGCCTGACCAGACCGACCCGAGCCTCTTCGGCACCGTGCAGGCGATCGGGGCCGGGCTCTTCACGACCTACCTCTATCCCTTCGAGCTGACCTCGATCCTGCTCCTGGTGGCCGCCGTGGGCGCGATCTACCTGAGCCGCCGCGAGCCCTCGGAGGCGGCCCGCCTGAGCCGCGAGGCGGAGGTGCGCCAGGCGCGGTCGCCGCGGACGCTGGCGCCGGACGACGCGCGCCCCGAGCGCACGCAGGTGAGGCCTTCGTGAGCCTGCCGCTGGCCGCCTCGGCGATCAGGATCGGAGGCGAGACGCTCGACGCCTCCCAGTTCCTGGCCCTGGCCGCGATCCTCTTCGTCATGGGCACCGTAGGGGTGCTCATCCGGCGCAACCCGCTGGTCATCCTGATCTGCATCGAGCTGATGCTGAACGCCGTCAACCTGACGCTGGTCACCTTCGCCCGCCAGCTCAACAACCCCGAGGGCCAGCTCTTCGCGCTCATGACGATGACGGTCGCCGCCGCCGAGGCGGTGGTCGGGCTCGCGATCCTGGTCGACATCTTCCGCGTCCGCGAAGTCGACGACATCGACGAATTGCACGAGCTGAAGGGTTAGGCGATGAGTGCCCAGGCGGTGACTCTCGCCGTACTGCTGCTGCCCGCGCTGGGGTGCGTCTTCCTCGGCGTCTTCAACTGGCGCGGGCCTCGGCTGCTCACGGCGGTGGTGGGTCCGGGGGTGGTCTGGCTCAGCTTCCTGCTCGTGCTCTGGCTCGCCTTCACCAACCAGTCCGGCGACTACCACTACTGGACGTGGATCAGGAGCGGCAGCTTCCAGCTGCCGGTCAACCTGAACGTCGACCACCTGTCGCTCTTCATGTGCCTTGTCATCACCGGCGTCGGCGGCCTGATCGTGACCTACGCGGTCGGCTACATGGACCACGAGCCGGACGCCGGGTACGCCCGCTTCTTCTGCTACATGGACATCTTCGTCTTCTCGATGCTCCTGCTCGTCCTGGCCGGCAACGTCGTCTTCCTGATCGTCGGCTGGGCCATGGTCGGCCTCAGCTCCTACCTCCTGATCGGCTTCTACTACTGGCGCGTATCGGCGGTGGACGCGGCCCGGAAGGCGTTCGTCATGAACGTGATCGGCGACATCGGGATGATCCTCGGCGCCTTCGTCCTCTTCCTGAACCTGCACTCCCTGACCTATGCGGATCTCTTCAGGGCCATCCCCAAGTCGGACACCGGCTGGCTCGAGCTGGCCGGCTTCCTGCTCCTGGTCGGCGGCGTCGCCAAGTCGGCCCAGCTCCCGCTCCACACGTGGCTGCCGGACGCCATGGAGGGTCCGACGCCGGTCTCGGCGCTGATCCACGCGGCCACCATGGTGACCGCGGGCGTCTACCTGGTCGCCCGCTTCCACCCGGTCTACGACGTGGCCTGGATGGCGCACGGAGCGGTCGCCATCGTGGGCGCCCTGTCGGCCCTCTTCGCGGCCACCATCGCGCTCGTCCAGACCGACATCAAGCGCGTGCTCGCCTACTCGACCATGAGCCAGATCGGGTACATGTTCCTGGCCGTCGGGATCGGCGCCTACTCGGCCGGCATGTTCCACCTGCTCGCCCACGCCTTTTTCAAGGCCCTGCTCTTCATGGCCGCCGGCAACGTCATCCACGCGCTGGCCGACGAGCAGGACATGCGCCGGTTCGGGGGGCTTTGGCGGGACATGCGCCGGACCTCGGTCGCCTTCCTGGTCGGCTCGCTCTCGCTGGCCGGGATCATCCCCTTCGTCGGGTTCTTTTCCAAGGAGAGCGTTCTCGGTGAGGCCTTCAACCGGGGCGACGGCCTCGGCTACGCGGTCTGGGCGCTCGGCTTTGCCACCGCCTTGCTGACCGCCTTCTACACCGGCCGGATGTGGTGGTTCGCCTTCGTCCGCCCGGCGGCGGCCGACCGCCCGGGTGGCGAGCACGTCCACGAGGCGCCCGCGGTCATGTTCCTCCCGGTCGCGGTCCTGGCCGTGCTGAGCACGGTCGGCGGGCTCATCCAGACCTCCGCCCTCCAGGCCGGGCCCCGCCTGGTCGACGACTGGCTGGAACCCGTGGTCGGTCACCCGAGCTGGAAGGCGAGCCCGATCGAGCTGCTGGCGACGGCGGCGACGGTGCTGCTGGCGGCCGGCTTCTTCCTGCTCGCCCAGCGGTTCTGGGTCAGCGGGCAGCTGAGCGCCGAGGCCTGGCGCCGCCGCCTGCCCCGGCTCACCGCGCTGCTGGAGCACAAGTACTACCTCGACGAGCTCTACTCGCTGGCCTTCGTCCGGGGCCTGGACACCGCCGCGACCGCGGGCGAGCGCTTTGTCGACGCTCCGCTGATCGACGGCGCCGTCCTGAGCGTGGGCCGCGCCGCCGAGGGCGGCGCCGGCAGCCTCTCGCTGACCGAGAACGGCTTCGTCCGCAGCTATCTCCTCTTCTTCCTTGGCGGCGCGGTCGTGGTGGCTGCGCTGGTCCTGCTCAAGGTGGCGGGATGAGCCGGCGGGGGATGTCCAGGTGATCGGCGCCCTCACGCTCGCCTGGGCGCTTCCCGCCGCGGGCGGCCTGCTCGTCGCCTTCCTGCCCAGGGCCGCCGCCAAGCCGGTCGCGATCGCCGCCGCCGCGGCCGAGCTCGCGTTGGTGGGCGCCGTGGCCATCAGCTTCGACGTCACTCACCACGGCTACCAGTTCGCCGAGCAGGGTCCGTGGATCCCCCAGCTCAACGTCGGTTACCACCTCGGCGTCGACGGCATCTCGATCTGGCTGCTCGTCCTGAATGCGCTGATCGGGCTGCTGGCCGTGCTCGCGGCCTCCCGGCGAATCCTCCGCCTGGGCGGCTTTCTCGGCCTGCTGCTGCTGATGGAGGCGGGCATGGCCGGCGTCTTCATGGCCGTCGACCTCGTCCTCTTCTACGTCTTCTGGGAGGCGATGCTGATCCCCGCCTACTTCATCCTCTGGCTCTGGGGCGAGGGTGACCGGCCCGGCTTTGCGGCCCTCAAGTTCGTTCTCTACACCCTGGCCGGGTCGCTGCTGATGCTGGTCGGGGTGATCGGGGAGTACGTCTTCTCGGGCGCCCACTCCTTCGACCTGCCCGCGCTGGCCGCCCATCCGCCGGCGCCGGCCATCCAGTTCGGCCTCTTCTTCGTGTTCGCGCTCGCCTTTGCCGTCAAGGTGCCGCTCTTCCCCTTCCACTCCTGGCTGCCGGACGCCTACATGGCCGCCAACACGCCCTTCCTGCTGATGCTGGCCGGCGTCATGGGCAAGACCGGCGCCTACGGCATGCTCCGCATCCTGCTCCCGCTCAACCCCCACCCCGTCAGCTGGTGGGACTGGAACGCGGTGGTCCCTGTGCTGGCGGTCGCGGGCATCATCTGGGGCGCGCTGATGGCGATCGCCCAGCGCGACATGAAGGCGGTGGTCGCCTATTCCTCGGTCAGCCACATGGGCTTCATCGTGCTCGGCATATTCAGCTTCAACGCGCAGGGTCAGCAGGGCGCCGTCCTCCAGATGGTCAACCACGGGGTGATCGTCCCCGCCCTCTTCCTGATCGTGGCCTGGATCTATGCGCGAGCCGGCTCACGCGACCGCGGGGTGCTGCGTGACCTCGCGCCCTCGATGCCGGTGATGGCCGGCGTGTTCCTGGTGGTGACGATGGCCGCGCTCGGCCTGCCCGGGCTCAACAGCTTCGTCTGCGAGTTCATGACGCTGCTCGGGGCCTGGCAGTTCTCCCCCGGGCTGGCCGCGGCAGGCAGCCTGGGGCTCCTCCTGGCGCCGGTCTACATGCTTCGCCTCTTCCAGGGGGTGATGTACTCGCACACGCAGCCCGCGCACGCGCCGGAGGCGATCGCGGCGCGCAACGACATCGCCCGCGGGGAGCTGCTGCTGCTGGCCCCGCTGGTGCTGCTGATGTTCGTGCTCGGGCTCTATCCGGCCCTGATCACCCGGGCCATGGTGGCGCTGGGGCAGGGAATGAACCTGCCCGGCTGGTCGTGATGCTGAGCGCCATAGCGATCAACTACCCGACCGCGTACGCCCTGGGCGACCTGGGCGACGTTCTGCCCATCGTCACCGTGGCGGCCACCCTGCTGCTGGTGGTGGTGCTCGACCTCGCGTCCCCGCCCTCGCTGCGCGGGCCCCTGGCCGCGATCGTGTCCATCCTCGGCCTGCTCGCCGCCTTCCTGATCGCGGTCTACCGCGACCTGAACGGCTGGGGAAGCTCGCACGCCTACTTCGGCATGGCCTCCGGCGACTCCTTCGCGCTCTTCTTCGAGATGCTCTTCGCCGTCCTCGGCATCCTGACCGTGGTGGTCAGCTCCTCCTACGTCCGGCGCCGCCGGATGCTCGAGGCGGAGCTCCATGTGCTGACGCTGGCCGCCGTGGTCGGGATGATGGCGCTGGCCGCGGCCACCTCGCTGGTCAGCGTCTTCCTCGGACTGGAGACGCTCTCGATCGCGCTCTACGTGGCCTGCGGCTACAACCGGTCCTCGACCGCCTCGCAGGAGTCGGCCGCCAAGTACCTGATCATCGGCGGCTTCGCTAGCGCCTTCGTCCTCTACGGGATGGCCCTGGTCTACGGGGCGACGGGGACGACCATCCTCTCCGCGATCGCCCAGCGCGTGACCCCCGAGGCCACCGGCAACCCTCTGCTCGTGGTGGGCGTTCTCCTGATGGGCGTCGGCTTTGCCTTCAAGATCTCGGGCGCGCCCTTTCACCAGTGGACGCCGGACGTCTATGAGGGCGCCCCCCTCCCCGTCACCGCCTTCATGTCGGTGGGCACCAAGGCCGCCGCCTTCGCCATGATCATCCGGGTCTTCGACTACAGCCTCGGCCATCTGGGTCCGGACTGGCAGGCGCTGCTGGCGTTCGTCTCACTGGCCTCGATGCTGGTCGGGAACCTGGTCGCCATCGTCCAGAGCTCGGTCAAGCGGATGCTCGCCTACTCCGGCATCGCCCACGCCGGCTACCTGCTGATCGGCGTCATCGCCGGCGGTTCGGCCGGCATCTCGGCCGTCCTCTTCTACCTGTTCGCCTACCTCTTCATGAACTTCGGCGCCTTCGCCGTGGTCTCCGCGCTCTCCACCGTGGACAGCGACCGCGACCGCTTCAGCGACCTCGACGGGCTCGGCTTCCGCAGCCCAATCCTTGGCGTGCTGATGAGCCTGTTCATGCTTTCGCTGGCCGGGTTCCCGCCCATGGTCGGCTTCTTCGGCAAGCTCTTCCTCTTCACCGCCGGCGTCCAGTCAGGCTGGACCTGGCTGGTGGTGGTCGCCGTGCTGGCCAGCGTGGTCTCGGTCTACTACTACCTGCGCGTGCTGGTGCACGTCTGGGCGCCGGTGCCCGAGGCGCGGCGCGCGATCCTGCCCACCGGCACCCGCGGCGTGCTGGTGGCGGTCGTGCTCTCGGCGGCCTTCGCGGTTGCGCTCGGTGTCTACGCGGGACCACTCCTCGAGCTCGGCCTCCACGGCGCCGCGCCGGTGCTGGCGGCCGGTCACTAGGGTTCAGCCCCGAGTCAACCGGCCTCAGGAGACCCGGCTGGAAGCCTGAACCGGCTTACCGCCCGACCGCGTAGCCCTGCATGCCGCGGGCGTTGGCGGCGCCGCGCAGCATGCCCGAATCGGCCTCGTACGCGACCGCCGAGATCCGACCCAGCGACCACGGACCGGACACCGTCACCTGGTGACCGCGCCGTCGCAGCTCGTCGACCACCTCGCCCGGCATCCTCTCCTCGACGACCAGGGAGCCGGGCGACCAGCCGTGCGGATAGAACGAACGCGGGAAGGCGTCGGTGTGCCACATCGGGGCATCGATCGCCTCCTGCAGGTTCATCTCGGAGCTGGCCAGGAGCGCGAAGAAGTTGAGCGACCACTGGTCCTGCTGATCGGCGCCGGGCGTGCCGAAGGCCATCCAGGGCGCGCCGTCGCGATGGGCGAGCGAGGGGCTGAGCGTGGTCCGGGGCCGCTTGCCGGGAGCCAGGGCGTTGGGGTGGCCGGGCTCAAGGTTGAAGATCTGGGCGCGGGTGCCCAGGCACCAGCCGAGGCCGGGCACCGCCGGCGAGCTCTGGAGCCAGCCGCCAGAAGGCGTGCAGGAGCAGAGGTTCCCCCAGCGGTCGGCCACGTCGACATGGCAGGTGTCGCCGCGCGTCTCTCCGCGGGCGCCCACCGTCGGGTCGCCCACCCCCGCCGCGGCCTCGGCCGTGTCCTCGCCGAGCGGCCAGGGAATCCATGGCTCGCGGCCTGCCACCCGCCCCGGCCGGAGCTCCATCGAGGCCTCGCCGCCGATCAGCGCTCTCCGCCCGGCCGCGTAGCCGGCGTCCAGCAACGCATCGAGCGGAACCCCGGCGGCGTCGCCGTAGTAGGCCTCACGGTCGGCGAAGGCCAGCTTGGCCGACTCCACCAGGGTGTGGACGAAGCCGGCCGAGCCCGC
Organism: uncultured Actinomycetes bacterium; assembly: GCA_964383855.1. Taxonomy (GTDB): domain Bacteria; phylum Chloroflexota; class Dormibacteria; order Dormibacterales; family Dormibacteraceae; genus CAZHAC01. The sequence goes on from CAYLIP010000042.1 coordinate 17,880, forward strand.
CCCCATGGCGGCCAGGTCCAGGCCGTCGAGCAGCGCCAGCTGCTGGAGAAAGACCGGTCCCTGGCTCCAGGGGCCGGGCTTGAAGACCGTGAACCGTCCGAAATCGCGGCTCGTCGGCGGCTCCAGGGCGGCACGCCAGCCCGCCAGATCAGAGCCGGCGATGAGACCCCGATGCCGCCGCCCGCTCACGTCCATGCGCTCGGTCGAGCGCACGAAGCGGTCGATCGCCTCGGCCACGAACCCCTCGTAGAACGCGCGGCGGGCGGTCTCGATCTCACGGTCGCGCCCACCGCCGGCCGCCTCCGCCTCGCGCAGGATGCGGGTGTAGGTCTCCGCCAGCTGGGGGTTGCGGAACCTGGAACCGGGAGCCGGCACGCCGCCGCCAAGCCAGATCGCGGCCGACTCCGGCCATTCCTCGCGAAACAGCTGCTCGACCGCGCCGATCGTCTGGCTGATCCGGGGCACCAGTGGAAAGCCACCGGCCGCATAGGCGATCGCGGGCTCCAGCACCTCGCACAGGCGCATCGTCCCGAACTCCTGGAGCAGGAGCAGCCAGCCGCCGAAGGCGCCCGGCACGCACGCCGCCAGCAGCCCGGTCCCCGGCACCATGTCGAGGCCCAGGCCCCGGATGCGCTCGACGGTCGCCTCGGCCGGCGCCACCCCCTGCCCGCAGACGACGGCCACCGAGCCGCGCTCGACGCTGTGGAGGATGATCGGAAGGTCGCCGCCCGGGCCGTTCAGGTGTGGCTCGACGACCTGCAGGACGAAGCCGGCGCAGACCGCGGCGTCGAACGCGTTTCCGCCCCGCTCCAGCACCGACATCCCGGCCGCGCTCGCCAGCCAGTGCGTGGAGGCGACCATGCCGAAGGTGCCGATCAGCTCGGGACGGGTGGTGAAGGGCGTCAGATGATCGACCTCGACTGCCCGCCGTCGACCGCGACCACCGCCGCGTTGACGAGGGACGCCGGCTCCGAGCAGACGAAGGCGGCGACGGCGGCCACCTCCTCCACGCTCCCGAAGCGGCCGAGCGGCATCTCACTGGCCACGAAGCCGGCGATCCCTTCGGGGTCGGCTTCTCGGCGCCGCCACCAGCCCCCGCCCTCGAACAGGATCGACCCCGGGGCGATGGCGTTGACCGTGACGCCACGCGAGGCCACCTCCCGCCCGAGCGTGGTGACCAGGCTGTTCTCGGCGGCCTTGGCCAGGTTGTAGGCGGGCGCTCCGCCCCACTCCCGGCCGAAGACCGATGAGATGACGAGGATCCGGCCCCAGCCCTGGCGCTCCATCTCCGGCAGCACCAACTTGGAGAGCCTGACCGCGGGAATGACGTTGCCGTGGAACGCGGTCTGCACCTCCTCGACGCCGGTGTCGGTCCAGCCCGAGCCGGCGCGCAGGCCGAGGTTGTTGACCAGGATCGAGATCGGCCCGAGCCGCCGGCGCGCCTCCTCGACCAGCTCGTCGCAGCCGGCCTCGGTGAGCACATCGGCGGCGACGCCGATGCCACCGAGCTCAGCCGCCACCCGCTCCGCGCCGGCCGCGGTGCGACCGTTGACCGCGACCCGGGCGCCCTCGGCGGCCAGGGCGCGGGCGATCCCGAGGCCGATGCCGCGGGTGGAGGCGGTGACGACCGCGACGCGGCCGGCGATCCCCAAGTCCACGGTCTTGATTCTCCATACTCAGGAGCATCGCCATCCCGCCCGGCCTGTCCGGCGTCCTCCACGGCGGCCCGCCGGTCGAGCCGCGCCCCTCCGCCAGCGTGCTCGTGATCCGGGGGCGCGCGCCCTGGCAGGTGCTGATGATGCAGCGGCCGGGCGGGGCCGAGTTCGCCCCCGGCGCCTACGTCTTTCCGGGCGGGTCGGTGCACCCCGAGGACTCAGCGCTTGAGGATCCCTTCCGGGCCGCCGCCACCCGGGAGCTCTTCGAGGAGCTCGGCATCCTGCTCGCGCGCCTGTCCGGGGGGCGCTTTGCCCGTGACCCCGACTGCGGCCGGCTGCGCTCAGAACTCGAGCGCGGCGCCCGCTGGCCCGATGCCCTGGCCGCCCTCGGCCTGACGCCGGCGCTCGACCGCCTGGCCTTTCTCGCCCGCTGGATCACGCCCCGGCCGGTGCGCCGGCGCTTCGACACGCGGTTCTTCGTCTGCCGGCTGCCGGCCGGGCAGACCGAGCATCCACAGCCGGGCGAGGTGGCGGCCTGGACCTGGACGACGCCGGCCGAGGCCCTGGAGCGGCTGGAGCTGGTCTTCGCGACCCGCGGCATCCTGGATTCGGTGGCCGGCGAGCCCGATGGCCCGGGCCTCATCCGCAAGCTCCGGCGCCGGCGGCCGGGCCCCGTGGTGATGCCCCGGATCGAGGAGGTGGCGGGGGGATTCCAGCCGGTCGCCGAGCTCTACCACCCGGAGACGCTGGAGCGGCTGGCGGGCGGCTCCGTGCGCCGTCAGCGCCAGGCGTCGCGCCAGAGGCCGTAGTGCACGGCATCGACGCCGCCCCGGCAGAGCACCTCGACGCCGGCCGGGTCCCGGTAGGCGTCCCGGTAGTACACGCGCGCGACGTTGGAGTTGACGATCATCTTGGCGCACATGACGCACGGCGAGAGCGTCACGAACACGACCTTGCCGGGAGTTGACGCGCCCGCCTTGATCAGCGCGTTGGCCTCCGAGTGGATGCAGCCGCAGCGGCCGGGCTCGGCGCTGTCGCAGCGGTTGGGCAGCCCCCGCGCGTTGCCGTTGTAGCCGATTCCGAGCACCTGGGTGAGGTCGGCGGAGGCGATCACGGTTCCCACGCTGCTGCGGGCGCAGGTCGATCGCTTGGCCAGCTCCTCGGCCATCCGCATGTAGACCTCTTCGAGCGGGATCCGGTCCGGCGGCGCCTCCATCCGCGCGCCATCTTAACGCCCGCCGCCGGCTTGCCCATCCGGGACGCCGGGAGTACCATGCCCCACATGTCGCCCTTCGAACTTCTGTTCGCGCTCCTACTTGTGCTCATCGGAGCGGCCACCGGAGGTGTCGCTCTCCTCGTGCTCACGCTCACGCGGCGCGCGGAGGCGCAGGCGGGCGACCTCGCCGAACTGCGCGCCCAGCTCGCCGTCGGCGGCCAGTCGCAGGCGGCGCAGGCCTCGGAGCTGCGAGAGCGACTGTCCCAGGCCCAGTCGGCGTTCGAGGGCTTTCGGGCCACCCTGGCCGCCCGCCAGCAGCTCGAGGACGAGGCCCGCCAGAGCCTGCGCCGGCTGGAGGCGGTGATCGCGGGCAGCTCCACGCGCGGGGTGGCGGGCGAGAACATCCTGGAAGAGGCGCTCCGGCACCTGCCGCCGGACATGATCACGCGCAACCTCTGGGTGAGCGGGAAGGTGGTCGAGTTCGGACTCCGGCTGCCCGGCGGCAAGGTCATGCCGCTCGACTCCAAGTGGAGCTCGAGCTCGGCCCTGGCGGAGCTGTCAGGCGAGTCGCTCGAACCGGCGCGCCGCACCCAGCTGGCGGGACAGGTCGAGAAGGAGGTCGAAAAGCGGGTGCGCGAGGTGGCGCAGTACATCGATCCCACCACCACCACCCCGTGGGCGCTGGCCGCCATCCCCGACGCCGCCTACGCGGTGTGCCGGCAGGCCTTTGCCGAGGCCCATCGCCGGCACGTGATCATCGTCGGCTACTCGATGGCCATGCCCTACCTGCTGGCGCTCTACCAGATGCACCTTCAGTTCGCCCGCAGCGTCGACATGGACAACCTGCAGGCCTCGCTGATGGACGTCGAGCGCCAGCTCGACCTTCTGGAAGGCGTCTTCGAGAACCGGCTCCAGCGGGCGGTGGTCATGCTGACCAACGCCTACACCGAGGGCAAGCAGGCCTCGGCGCGGATTCGCGCCGTCACGCACGGCATCCAGGGCGCGCAGACGCTCGGCCCCGAAGCGGCTCTCGAGCTGCTCTCGGAGGCCCCCGAGCGGGTTGGGGCGGCCGCCGGCTCCTGACCGGACCTCTCAATCGAGCCTGTGGCCTGCATGTGGACTCGGAGGCCTTTGTTCAACCGGTTTTCCCCAGTTCGGGGCGCCGTTTTCCAAATGCCATCCACAGCTTGTGCACTCCACATGTTGGGGTACACCGACGTTTTCGACCGCACATCTTGTGGCCGAGGCTTGACACGGGCGGATGCCGGCCGTATAGTTCGGGTCACGGGTTCGAGGCCCTGGGGCATAGATGGCGGGCATGCTCTGGGGCCTCTCCCATCTCTGTCCGCAGCCCGAATCTGAACTCCCACTCTCCCAAGGAGGCTTACCGGTAGATGGCCAAGAACGTAGCCGACGTCGCAGCAGGGACCACCCGCAAGCAGCCCGCCAAGGGCCTCCGCTTCGAGCGGCGGTTCACCCCGCCGGGTTCCCGGGCCTACGACCTCATCGAGTGGGAGCATCGCACCGCCGCCATCACCAACGAGAAGGGCGCCGTCATCTTCGAGCAGAAGGACGTCGAGGTGCCCCGCTCCTGGTCGCAGCTGGCCCTCAACGTGGTCGCCCAGAAGTACTTCTACGGGCCCAAGGAGAACCGTGAGCACAGCGTCAAGCAGCTGATCGACCGCGTGGTCGAGACCCTGAAGAGCTGGGGCCAGCAGGGCGGCTACTTCGCCAGCGACGAGGACGCCGAGAACTGGTCGGAGGATCTCCGCTGGCTGCTGGCGACCCAGCACGCCTCCTTCAACAGCCCGGTCTGGTTCAACCTCGGCATCCCCGGGCGCGCCCAGCAGGGCTCCGCCTGCTTCATCAACTCGGTCCAGGACAACATGGAGTCGATCCTCGACCTCGCCAAGACCGAGGGGATGCTGTTCAAGTTCGGCTCCGGCACGGGCACCAACCTCTCGGTGATCCGCTCCTCCAAGGAGCGGCTTTCGGGGGGCGGCACGGCCTCCGGCCCGGTCTCCTTCATGCGCGGTTACGACTCCTTCGCAGGCTCGATCAAGTCCGGGGGCACCACCCGGCGGGCGGCCAAGATGGTCATCCTCAACGCCGACCATCCCGACATCGTCGACTTCGTCAAGTGCAAGGCCGACGAGGAGCAGAAGGCCTGGGCCCTGATCGAGGCCGGGTACGACGCCGGCTTCAACATGGTCGGCGGCGCCTACGACTCGGTCCAGTTCCAGAACGCCAACCACTCGGTGCGCGTCGGTGACGACTTCATGACCGCGCTCGAGAAGGACGGCGACTGGACGACCCGCGCGGTGGTCGACGGACGGCCGATCGACAGCATGAAGGCGCGCGAGCTCTGGAAGCAGATCGCCGACGCCGCCTGGATCTGCGGCGACCCCGGCCTGCAGTTCGACACCACCATCCAGGACTGGAACTGCGTGCCCAACACGGGCCGCATCAACGCCACCAATCCCTGCTCCGAGTTCGTGTTCCTCGACGACACCGCCTGCAACCTGCTCTCGCTGAACCTGCTCAAGTTCCAGGACGAGAGCGGTCGCTTCGGCGTCGAGCGCTTCCGCCAGGCGGTCGACGTCTGCTTCACCGCCCAGGAGATCATCGTCAGCAGCGCCTCCTATCCGACCCCGGCGATCGCCCGCAACTCAGAGCGGCTGCGGCCGCTCGGGCTGGGCTACGCCAACCTGGGCGCGCTCCTGATGTCGATGGGCCTGGCCTACGACTCAGACGAGGGCCGGCGCTTCGCCGGCGCCATCACCGCGGTCATGACCGGGCGCGCCTACGCGCAGTCGGCCCGGATGGCCGAGGTCAAGGGGCCGTTTGCCGAGTTCGAGAACAACCGCGACGCAATGCTGCGGGTCATGAACAAGCACCGGGCGGCCGCGCACAACCTGATGGACACGACCGCGGGCGACGCCACCGAGCTCATCCGGGCCGCGCAGGAGACCTGGGACGAGGCGGTCGAGCTGGGCAAGAAGCACGGCTACCGCAACGCGCAGGCGACCGTGCTGGCGCCGACCGGGACGATCGGCCTCATGATGGATTGCGACACCACGGGCATCGAGCCCGACCTGGCGCTGGTCAAGTACAAGAAGCTGGTCGGGGGCGGCCTGCTCAAGATCGTCAACAACACGGTCCCGGCGGCCCTCCGCAAGCTGGAGTATCCCGAAGACCAGGTGAAGGGGATCGTTGAGTACATCGACGAGAACGACACCATCGAGGGCGCTCCCTTCCTCCGCGACGAGCATCTGCGGGTGTTCGACTGCGCCTTCAAGCCCATCAAGGGTCTGCGTTCGATCGCGCCCATGGGCCACGTCCGGATGATGGCCGCGGTCCAGCCCTTCATCTCGGGCTCGATGTCGAAGAC
>CAYLIP010000043.1:0-24129 GCA_964383855.1 uncultured Actinomycetes bacterium
CACGTTCTTCCAGCCCGGCTTGTCGGTCACCCGGGTGATGATCCCGACCAGCTTCAGCTCGGGCGGGTAGTTGGCGTCCACGATCGCCTGCACCGTGCGCTCGAGCACGTGATAGGGCTCGGTGTAGGTCGGGATCACGCAGAGGTGAAAGAAGTCGAGCGGATGCGGCTGCCCCTCCACCCTGTCGACCTGTCGGCAGGCCGCCAGCCAGTCGCGGCGCATGTCCCGGCGCATCTTGAAGTACGTCCGCCAGACGCCCGTGATCACGAAGAAGGAGCGCATGAACCAGTACACGTCGAAGATCAGCACGGCGATCGCGACCGCGAAGGCGCCGTCGGAGGCGAACACGATCGGGATCCAGGCCGGCGCCAGCAGCAGCGTCCAGGTGACCAGGCCCGGCGCCGCCTCGAGCAGGCGGTCGCCCAGCTGCCGGAGCGGCGTCGGCTGGGCGGCCGGAAGGGCCGGCGAGGAGGTCGCCATCGGGTCGATTATGGCCGGCTGCCGGGCTCGGGATGCCAGGGCGGGAAGGCAGGAATGTCGAACGCAAAGGCGTAGTTTCAGAGGGCATGAGCAACCTCAAGAAGTTCGAGGAGGCCACCTTCGACCAGGAGGTGCTCGGAAGCGAGCGCCCGGTGCTGGTGGACTTCTACGCGGACTGGTGCGGACCCTGCAAGATGATGGCGCCGGTCATTGACCAGGTCGCCGAGCAGTTCGGTGACCGGGTCACGGTCGGCAAGCTGGACGTGGATCATGCCCAGACGATCGCCATGCGCTATGGCGTGATGGGGATTCCTACCCTGGGCGTCTTCGCGGGCGGCAAGATGGTCGACCGGCTGGTCGGCTATCCCGGCCCGGCCGGCGTGCGCGCCTTCGTGGAGCGCAACGCCAGCGCCAAGGTCTAAACAGCCTCCGGTTTGGGAAGGGCGACCCCGGCGGGCCGCCCTTTCTCTTGTCCGGCGGACGCGCGCCCATAGCGGGCCGCCAGGGTAGCCACGCGGGCGACCAGCTCGGGCGGCTCCGTCACGGTGAAGTCGGCATCGAGCAGGCCCAGGTGGAGCGCCAGCATCTCGGGCCGGGAGGCGGCGGCGTGGATCACGCAGCGGCCCTCGTCGATCGCCTCCACCGCCACGTCGGGCGGGACCCGGCCCGCGATCACCGCGGCGGGCGCCTCCACCAGCACCCGGGCCTGGACGCGTCCGGCCGCCTCGCGGATGCCCCGGCGGACGTAGGCGACGATGTCGTCGTCAGGCGGCTCGCGCGGCACGAAGCGGGCGCCTTGTCCGCCGCCGAGGCGGAGACGGTCGACCCGGAAGGTCCGCCACCCGGCGCGCAGCCGGTCGAAGGCGACCAGGTACCAGCGGGCGCCGCGATGGACGAGCCGGTGGGGCTCGACGGCGCGCGAGCTCTCGGCTCCGTCGTGCTTCTGGTAGTCGATCCAGAGCACCTCGTGGTCGCGGCAGGCGGCCGCGATGCGGGCCAGGACCTGCGCGTCGATGCCGGAGTCGGCGCCGGTCGCGGCCACCGTGTAGGCCTGGAGGGCGCTGACGCGGTGGCGCAGGTGGGCGGGCAGGAACTGCTCGAGCTTGACCAGGGCCCGCAGAGCGCTCTCCTCCAGGCCGGCGACGCCGCGGCCGGCGGCTGAGCGCAGCGCGATCGCCACCGCCACCGCCTCCTCGTCCTCGAGCAGGAGCGGCGGCATGGCGCCACCCGCGCCCAGGCGGTACCCGCCGGCCACCCCGCTGGCCGCCTCGACCGGGTAGCCCAGCGCGCGCAGGCGGGCGGCGTCGTTGCGGATCGTCCGCGTGCTCACCGAGAGCCGCTCGGCCAGCTCGCCGCCGGGCCAGTCGCGCCGCGACTGAAGCAGGGCGAGCAGCCGGAGGAGGCGCGAGGAGGTGTCCAGCACTTCTTCGAGCCTGAACGATATCGAGGAACGAAACTTTCCTCAATCCCGCCTACCTTGAGCCTCGTTGATCGGCGCGATGCAAGGAGGTGTCAGGTGAGCGAACGGCTTTCCAGTCGGACCGATGTGGCCCTCGCCACGCTCGGCGTGGCGATGGCACTGCTGCTCTCAGCGCTCGACCAGACGGTGGTCGGGGTGGCGATGCCGCGCGTGGTCGCCGACCTTCACGGCTTTGAGTACTACGCGTGGGTGACCATCACCTACCTGGTCGCCTCGACCGCCATGCAGCCGGTGGCCGGGAAGCTCGGCGACATGTTCGGGCGCAAGCCCTTCCTGATCGCCGGCATCGCCGGCTTCATGCTGGCCTCGGCGCTGTGCGGCGCGGCTCAGAACATGCCCGAGCTGGTCGCCTTTCGCGGACTCCAGGGCCTCTTCGCGGGTACGCTTTTCGCATCCACCTTCGCCGTGGTCGCCGACATCTTCCCCCCCGCCCAGCTGGCTCGGATGAGCGGCGTGTTCGGCGCCGTGTTCGCGGTCTCCTCGCTGGTCGGACCAACGCTGGGCGGCTATCTGACCGACGGCCCCGGCTGGCGCTGGGCCTTCTACGTCAACGTGCCGCTCGGCCTGGCCGCCGCCGGCCTCGTCGCCACCCGGCTTCCCCGCGTGCGCGGCGAGCGGGCAGGCCTGCGCGACATCGACTGGACGGGTACCCTGCTGCTGGTCACCGGGCTGGCGCCGCTCCTGGCCGCGCTCTCACTCTCCCGCGACCACGCGTGGAGCTCAGCCGCTGTTCTCGGCCCGCTCGCGGCGGCGGCCGTCGTCCTGGGCGCGTTCGTCGCCGTCGAACGGCGCGCTGCCCACCCGGTGGTGCCCCTGACCCTCTTTCGAAGCCGGGTCTTCGCGGTGCCGGCCGCTATCGCATTCTTCAGCGCGATCGGCATGTTCGGCACGGTCACCTTCGTGCCGCTCGTCTACCAGGGCCTCCTGCGAAGCAGCGCGACCAACTCGGGCCAGCTGCTGACGCCGATGATGCTGGCCGTGGTCGTGACCAGCACGCTGACCGGCACGCTGATGGCCCGCGTGCCCCGCTACCGGTTCATCGGGACCGCGGCCCTGGCGGTGATGGTCGCCGGCCTGCTGCTCCTGGCGCGCGTGGGCCTGGGTACGACGCGGCTTGGTGTCACCCTCGACATCGTCGTGGTCGGCGCCGGGTTGGGGGTGACCTTCCCGCTCACCATCGCGGTCGTCCAGGCGGGGCTGCCACGACGGCTGGTCGGCGTCGCCACCAGCCAGGTCAACTTCTGGCGGAGCCTGGGCGGAGCGGTCGGCACGGCCGTGCTGGGGTCGATTCTCGCCGCCCGGGTGCCCGCGCGGCCGACCCCGCTCGCGCTGGCGCCGGCGCTCGACCAGGTGTTCCTGGTCGCGGCCGGCGTGGCCGTGGTCGCGCTGGTCGCCACCCTCTTCCTGAGGGAGGTCCCGTTGGGCCGCAGCACCGCTGCGCCCCCGGTGGACGCCGTACCCGAAGCCGCATAGAACAAAAAAGAGAGGGGCGGCCCTGAACGGGCCGCCCCAATCACCAATTCACGCTTTGGGCGTAGGCCCGGCCATGCCGTGCCGTTGCGCCCACTCCAAAAGGGAGGGCGGGCCCGCGGGGGGAACCGTCGGTTCCCTCCGCGCTTTCTAGTGGCCCCACATGGCGCGCTCGGCGTGCTGGACGGTCGCGGGGCCCTTTTCACCGGTCCGGATCCGGATCGCCTGCTCCACGTCGATGACGAAGATCTTGCCGTCGCCCACCTCGCCCGTCTCGCCGGTGCGGGCGGCGACCGCCATCTTGTCGACCACCGCCTCCACGATCTCCTCGCGCATGACCGCCTCGATCTTGAGCCGGGGACGCAGCGAGATGTTGACGGCGGTGCCGCGGTAGCGCTCGGTGTACCCGCGCTGAGCGCCGCAGCCCTTGACCTCGGTCACCGTGACCCCCGACACCCCGCAGGCGTCCAGCACGTCCTGGACCTCCTGCAGGTGCTCGTGCCGAATGATCGCCATCACAAGCTTCATCAAGCGGTCTCCACCTCCCTGTGGCCGAGCCTAACTCGGTCGGGCTCGTGCGGGTTGACGGTCGGGAACTCGGCCGGCCGGTAGACGCCGCCCGGGACGGGCATGAACGACTCCGGGTATCCCCACATGCCGTGCTCGCTGATGTCCAGGCCCTCCATCTCCTCGCGCGCGCTGACCCGGAGGCCGACGGTCCTCTTGATCACCCAGAAGATGCCGAAGGAGAGGACGAACACCGTGATGCCCGAGCAGGCGACCGCGATCGCCTGGGCGCCGAGCTGGTGCAGGGAGCCGGTGTAGACGAGGCCGCCCTCCCCGACGCCGTTGAACTTGGCCAGCGCGGGGACCGTGAAGAGGCCGCAGGAGAGCGTGCCCCAGATGCCGGCCAGGCCGTGCGCCGAGAGGCAGCCGACAGGGTCGTCCACGACGCGGTCGATGAGCGGGATGGCGACCACCACGATGGTGCCCGCGACTGCGCCGATGACGATCGCGGCCCAGGGCTCGACGTAGCCCGAGGGCGCGGTGATGGCGACCAGCGCGGCGATCGCGCCGTTGCCGACCATGCCCACGTCAAGCGTGCGGGTCACCAGGTAGACGCCGATCAGAGCCGCCAGCGCGCCGGCGGCGGCCGCCATCTGGGTGGTCACCACCACGTCCGCGAAGTGGAGGTTGGTCGCGTTCAGGGTCGAGCCCGGGTTGAAGCCGAACCAGCCGAACCAGAGGATGAGCACGCCCAGCTGCGCGAGCGGCATGTTGTGGCCGGGGATCGCGTTCGGCCGCCTCGAGCGGTTGTCGTACTTGCCGATGCGCGGGCCGAGCAGCAGGAGCCCGGCCAGGCCGGCCGTGGCGCCGGTCAGGTGGACGACCGTGGAGCCGGCGAAGTCCTGCGCGCCGACCGTGCTCTGCAGCCAGCCGCCGCCGAACAGCTGGTGGCTGATCAGCGGGTAGATGACGGCCGCGAACGGAATGCCGAAAAGGATGTAGACGAGGAACTTGGTTCGCTCCAGCATGGTGCCCCAGACGATCGCCAGCGACACCGCGCAGAAGACGAACTGGAACATGAACTTGGCCGCCGCGGGTGCCGTGCTCCCCGCCATCGCAGGCAGATCCAGCGATGAGCCGGGGCTGAAGGTGGGCAGGAAGCCGGAGCCACCGAAGAGCCAGAAGATGGAGCCCGAGGCGCCGAAGGCGAGGGCGAAGCCGACCGCCCAGTAAGAGATGGAGGCGACGCCGAAGTTGGTGATCACCTTGGCGACGACCGTGCCCACGTTCTTCATGCGGCTGAAGCCGACCTCGAGCATGGCGAAGCCGGCCTGCATGAACATGACCAGGAGCGCGGCCACCACCACCCAGACGGTGTCGGAAGCCACGGCGGCCGACTGGGCGGTCTTCAGCGGATCGGGCTGGTCGGCGGCGAACGCCACCGCCGGGACCAGCGCCAGCGATGACGATGCGGTGAGTGCGAGCAGGAGCCTTCGCTTCATGGCCGGTCACGCTAGGGCCGGGCGGGTGGCCAATCCCACGTGCGAGGGGCACCAAGGTGCGCCCGGGTGGCTTGTACGGCTCACACGGTAGAAGGCGCTCGACAGCCCGCCGTCTTGTGATCAGCGCACGAATCGAGAGCCGATCGCTTCGTGTGGAGGTGCCGTGACAGGCGCCCGGGACCGGCGCCTACCATGGCCGGAGCCCTCTCGTGGGCGCATTCACACAATCCCTGGAGGAACTATGGCCGTAGAAGTGGGTGGAAAGCCCAAGACCAGCCCGAGCGAGGTGCTCGCGAAGGCGCGTCAGGCGGGCGTGCAGGTCGTTGACGTCCGCTTCGTCGACCTGATCGGGACCTGGCAGCACTTCAGCATCCCGGTGGGCGAGCTCGAGGAGTCGACGTTCGAGGATGGCCTCGGCTTCGACGGCTCGAGCATTCGGGGCTTCCAGGCCATCAACGAGAGCGACATGCTCCTGATTCCCGACCCCGACACCGCGACCGTCGACCCGGTGCTGCGGATCCCGACCATGTACATCCTCTGCGACGTGGTCGATCCGCTGAGCCGCACGCCCTACAGCCGCGACCCGCGCCACATCGCGAAGAAGGCCGAGGCCTACCTGACCTCGACCGGGATCGCCGATGTCAGCTACTGGGGACCGGAGGCGGAGTTCTTCATCTTCAACAGCCTCCGCTTCGACCAGAACATGCACAGCGGCTACTACTTCATCGACTCCGAGGAGGGGATCTGGAACTCGGGCTCGAACGGCACGGCCAACCTCGCCTACCGGCCGCGTCCCAAGGAGGGCTACTTCCCGGTCCCGCCGACGGACAAGCTGCAGGACCTCAGGTCCGAGATCATGCTCAAGCTGATCGAGGCGGGGCTCGAGGTCGAGGTGCAGCACCACGAGGTGGGCAACGGCGGCCAGGCCGAGATCGACCTCCGCTTCGGCACGCTGGTCAAGATGGCCGACGCGATGATGGCCTACAAGTATCTGGTGCGGAACGTGTGCGCCAACAACGGCTACGTCGCTACCTTCATGCCCAAACCCCTGTTCCAGGACAACGGGTCGGGCATGCACACGCACCAGAGCCTCTGGAAGGACGGGCAGACGCTGATGGCCGGCGACGGCTACGCCGGCCTCTCCGACCTCGCCCGCTGGTACATCGGCGGGCTGCTCAAGCACGCGCCCTCGCTGCTCGCCTTCTGCGCGCCCACCACCAACTCCTACCGCCGCCTGGTGCCCGGGTACGAGGCGCCGATCAACCTGGTCTACTCGGCGCGCAATCGGTCGGCCTGCGTGCGCATCCCGATGTACTCCGACAATCCCAAGGCCAAGCGGATCGAGTTCCGCTCACCCGACCCGACCGCCAACCCCTACCTGGCCTTCAGCGCCATGCTGATGGCTGGGCTGGACGGCGTGCAGCGGAAGATCGAGCCGCCCGAGCCGCTCAACGTCGACATCTACGAGCTCGAGGGCGAGGAGAAGGCGAAGATCGAGCAGGTTCCGGGCTCCCTCCAGGAGTCGCTGACCGCTCTGCGCGACGACCACGCCTATCTGCTCAAGGGCGGCGTCTTCACCGAGGACGTGATCGAGGCGTGGATCGACTACAAGTGGAAGCGCGAGGTGGAGGCGGTCGCGCTGCGGCCGCACCCCTACGAGTTCTACCTCTACCACGACGCCTAGCGCCGTATAGCGGAAACCGTTGGAGAGGGCCGGCCGCGTGGGGCGCCGGCCCTCTCTCGTTTGTCCAGGGTTTGTGAAGCCTTCTCCCCACTTGGCGGGGAGGTGGCGCCACGAAGCGGCGACGGACGGGTCTCCCCCGCACCGCAGAGCGCGCTAGCCCAGGCCCTGGCCCTTGCCCAGCATGGCCCGGGCCCGCAGCGCGATCGCGATCGCGACCCTGGTCTCCGGATCGTCCAGCTTGAGCCCGGTCAGCGCCTCGATCCGCTCGGCGCGGTACGACATCGAGTTGATGTGGATGCCGAGCGCCCGCGCCGCCGCGCGCCGCACCCAGCGCCCGGCCACCAGGGCCTCGAGCGTCTCCAGCAGCGGCGTCTCCCGCGACTCGCTGTACCGGAGCAGCGGCCCCAGCACCTCCTCGACGAACCCGCGCAGCACCTCCGGGCTCTGCACCTCCAGGAGCAGGCGGAAGGCGCCCAGCGAGCGGTAGGTGGTGACCCGGCCGGCGGCCCCGGCGCGACGCGAAAGGCGCAGCGCCTGGCGCGCCTCCAGGTGCGAACGAGCCAGCTCGGCCACCGAGGCGGCCATGTTGCCGATCCCGGCCGAGGCGCTGTGGGGACGGATCACCTGGGCCATCGCGTGCTGCGCGGCCTGGGCGATCCGCTCGGCGGCGCCCAGGTCGGCGGCCGCCTCCTCGGGCACGAGCACGACCGCCGAGGTCGACCGGACCACGGTCAGCGCCCCCGGAGCCCGGCGCCGGACCAGGTCGGAGAGCAGCACGTCGAGCCGGTCCTGCCGGCCGCGGGCGGCCAGCTCGCCCTCGCCCTCGGCCGCATCCGGCTCGAGCGCCACCACCCAGGCCCGGGTGGGCAGCCGGTGCCCGAGGCGTTCGGCCTGGCGGGCCAGCCGCTCCGCCTCGTCCGCCTCGAGCGCGCCCGCCAGCAGCTGCTCCACCAGGTCCCCGCGCAGCCGGCGCTCCACCTCGGCCGCCGCGCGCTCCTTCGACATCTCGAGGGCGAGCACGGTCGACCCGTGCTCGAGCGCGCGCCGGCGCCCGTCCTCGTTGACGCCCACGCCGGCCTCGGGCACGCGGACCGCGAGCGCGCCCAGGAGCTCGTCGCCGGCGCGGACCGGCACCAGGTCGACGGGGCGCGGCGGCTTGCCGGCCGCCACACGGACCTCGCGCGCGGACGCGAAGGCCACCGGCAGCTGGATCCGCGCCGGCAGGTCGCCGTCGGAGGCCGGCCCCAGGCCGCGGACCCGGAAGCCGTCGGGCGAGTAGAGCGCGGCCGCGCCCGCGGCCAGGGAGCCGACCGCGCGCAGGATGGCCGGGATCCCGGCGCCCTCCAGCGAGAGCTGGGTGAACCGCTCGTGGATGTCGTGCGAGAGCCGGATCTCGGCCAGCTGGGCCTCGACGCGGCGGAGCAGCTCGGAGCGCTCGAGGACGCCGGCCACCTGGCCGGAGATGGCGAGCAGGAAGTCGATGTCGGTCTCGGCGAAGTGCCGGTACTCGACCGCCTGCACGTTGACCACGCCCACCAGGCGCGGCCCCGACTCGATCGGCACCGAGAGCATGGAGACGAAGCGGTCCTCGTCGAGCCCGGGCACCCACTTCCAGTGCGGCTCGCGGTTGACGTCGGCGACCACGGCCGGGCGCCGGCTCTCCGCCACCCAGCCCGTGATGCCCTCGCCGACCTTCATCCGGACCCGGCCGATCATGCGCTCGTTGAGGCCGTTGGTGGCCGTGAGCACGAGGTGCTGCTGGTCGGCGGCCAGGAGGTAGAGCGAGCACACGTCGGTGCCCATGGCGGAGGTGGTCTCCCGGATGATCAGCTGGAGAAGCTCGTCGGAGTCCGTGGTGGAGGCCGCGGCCTGGGCCAGGCGCTGCAGGAAGGCGAGCTCGCGAACGGCGAGCGCCTGCTCCTCGCCGCGGCCCAGATGGGTGCTCACCGCGTCTAACTTAGCCACCCGGCCCACGTTCCGATTCGTATGTTACGCACGAATTTCGCGGCCGCGATTCGTGTCAATTACCGAGGAGCGACCTCGCCAGAGCGCGGGGCGCACCGCCTTATTGACAGTATTGCTATCAAGTTTTATGCTGAATGCAGGCAGCTGACGCTGCAAATAAATCCGGGAGGTGAACAGACTTGGTCGCTGCACTGATAGTTCTCGTGCTGCTCCTCGTCCTCCTTGGTGGCGGTGGCCTGGCCTTGCACTGGCTCTGGTACATCCTCGTTGCCGCCATCATCCTCTGGCTGCTCGGCTTCTTCATGCGAAGTGCCGAGGGCGGAGGCCGCTGGTACCGCTGGTAGCGGACCTCTTCTAGAGGGGCGCCTTCGGGCGCCCCTTCACCGTCCTTCACCGCTTCTTTCTCACTCTCGACCGCGAGTCGATTAGGCTTCCCCGCGCGCAAGAGGTAGAGAGAGGATGCTGAGACCCGGGCTGCTCGAGCAGCGATCCCAACTGCTGGCTGACGCGGGCGCTGCTGGCCGCGAGGTCGCCGGACTGCTCGATCCCGACCGCTGGCCCGACGGCGCCGCGGCCGCCCGCATCGCCCGCCGGTTCGTGGCCGCGCTCCTGCAGCATGCCGCGCTGGTGGCGGACGCCGACCCCAACGCCGATGCCGGCCGGGGCGACCGGCTGGAGGCGGCGGCGGCCATCCTCGACCGCGACCGGCTGGCCGGATACGCCTCCGCCAGCCCCGAGCGCGCCGAGCGGCTGGCCGCGGTCATGCGCGCCACCGCCACCACCTGCCGCAGCGCCTGGAGGCGCCGGCGCGCCAAGCCGCTGGAGCTGGCCGACCTGGAAGGCGCCGGCTTCGTGGCGCAGGCCCTGATCGAGGCTCTCCGGCACACGCTCGACAGCATCGCCGCCAGCCCCACGCTGGAGGCGGCGCACCTGGTCGAGCACGCCGGCGACCTGCTCAGCACGGTGGCCGCGCTGAGCCTCCTCGAGCACGACACCGAGGGCCTGGCCGCCTGCGCCGGCGCCCGCCTCTGCGCGCAGCTGCCGACCCCGCTCTACCCGGGCCTGCTGCCCGCCATCGCGGAGATGCTGGAG
The DNA here is from genome assembly GCA_964383855.1 of uncultured Actinomycetes bacterium. Classification (GTDB taxonomy): domain Bacteria; phylum Chloroflexota; class Dormibacteria; order Dormibacterales; family Dormibacteraceae; genus CAZHAC01. Next base: position 10,181 of record CAYLIP010000043.1, read on the forward strand.
GCGTCGGCCGAGGTCTGCTCGCGCCGGGCGGCTCCCGCCAGCTGGGTCGAGCGGGAGCCGGAGGACGAGGCCGCGACCAGGCCGCACCTGGCCGTCGCCACCGCCCCCAGCGCGCCGCTCGCGCTGCCCCGCCTGGGCCGCTTCCCGATCGAGGCCGAGCTGGGTCGCGGCTCCATGGGCGTCGTCTACAAGGGCCACCACCCGAGCCTCAACATCCCCGTCGCGATCAAGGTCGTCCACGAGCACTCGGGCAACCAGGCGCTCCGCCACCGCTTCGAGCGCGAGGCGGCGGCGATCGCCAGCCTCAACCACCCCGGCATCGTTCGCCTCTACGACTTCGACAGTGACCGTGACCGGCTCTTCATGGTCACCGAGTACGTGAATGGCCGCTCCCTCGCCTCCTGGCTCCAGGAGATGGGCTCGCTGCGGCTGGAGCTGGCGCTCGACATCTTCCAGCAGGTGCTGATGGCGGTCCAGGCGGCGCACGAGCAGGGGGTCGTCCACCGTGACCTCAAGCCCGAGAACATCCTGATCTCGGGCCAGGGGAAGGTGAAGGTGCTCGACTTCGGGGTGGCCAAGCTGCTCGACGAGAGCCCCGAGCTGACGGCCGACGGCTTCACGGTCGGGACCCCCAAGTACATGGCCCCCGAGCAGCTGCGCGGCGACCCGGTCGACGCCCGCGCCGACATCTACTCGCTGGGCATCCTCCTCTACGAGATGCTGAACGGCACGGCGCCCTTCACCGGCAATGCGAGCGCGATCATGCACGCCCACGTCTTCGAGCCGGTGCCTCCCTCCGATCGCATCCCGGAATCGCTGATGCAGGTCATCCGCCGGGCGCTGGCCAAGATGCCCGGCGAGCGCCAGTCAACCTGCGCCGAGATGGGTGCCGAGATTCGCACGCTGGCGCGCTCCGGGATGCTGGTGCTGCCGCCGGCCGAGGAGCCGCCCGAGCCCCTGCCGCCCGAGGAGGCGGAACCGGTGGTGCTGGAGCGGCGGTGTCTGCGCGCCAACTGCCGCTCGGCCGGGGCCTGGATGTGCTCCTACCGGGACTCCGCGGGCGGTGCCTGCGAGACGGCCTGGTGTGCGCATCACGCCGTCTTCGTCGAGGACGAGCCCTACTGCGCGCGTCATGCCGCGGTCGTCCGGGCGCTGGCCAACTCGGCCTCCAGCAACTGGGCGGTGCGCGAGCGGCCGCCGGTCGACGACCGCAGCTTCGCCCTGGCGGCCTCGCTGCGCGAGGTCCTGGACCCCGACATGCGCGAGATGCTGCGCCGCCGCCTGCAGGCGGCGGGCGCCGTCCAGGTCGTCGCCGACGGCGAGGTGCGGCGCGTCAATCGGGACGGGACGCCGGCCTGGGAGGTGAGCTGGGCGGCGCTGCGCGAGCGGGAGTGCCTGGTGCGGGTCGACCTTCGGGTCGACCTCGAGGCCGAGAACATCCTGGCGCTGGTCAACGAGGTGCCCGCCTTCTCGGCGCCGCCCGAGTGGACGAGCCCCTCGGAGCCGGGCGCCCAGGAGCGCTTCGTGGCCCGGCTCGTGCAGTCGCTGCAGACCTCGGTCGACCGCCCGCTGGTCGAGCCGACCCGGGCCTTCGAGGTCGACCAGCCCAACGTGGACCACGCCCTCCTGCGCGAGACCGCGCTGCGCCTGCTGCTCCAGTCCGGCCCGCTGCCGCCGCAGCTGGTCGCGGCCGAGCTGGCGATCGGCCCGCGGCTGGTCTCGGCCGAGCTGCGCAGCCTGGCCGAGTCCGAGTACGTCGACGAGCGCGGAGGAGCCGTCTCGCTGACCCGCAGCGGGCGCCGGCGGGCCGAGGAGCTGATGAAGGTGCGCCGGTACGTGGGCCCCATGCCGGTGCAGCTGGAGGAGTACCGCCAGGTGGTCGACCGCGAGGCCGCCCGGCCGGTCTCGGAGGAGGCGCTGACGGCCGCCCTGGCCGAGCTCGAGCTGCAGCCGGCGGCGCTGCCGGTGATCCGGGCCGCGCTCGCCGGCGGCGGGCCGCTCCTGGTCTACGGCCCCGCCGGCAGCGGCAAGACCGCGCTCTGCCGGGCGCTGGCGGGCGCGCTGGAGCCGGTCGCCGTGCCGGTTGCGATCGAGGCCGGCGGCGAGGTCCTGCGCGTGTTCGACCCCGAGCGGCACCGCCTCGCCGGCGACCAGCCGGCCGACCGCCGCTGGCGCCGGATCCAGCCGCCGCTGGTCGAGACCGGCGCCGAGCTGACGACCGAGCTGCTCGAGCCGCATGCCGGGCCGGACGCCACCTGGCTGCCGGTCCAGGTGCTGGCCAACGGCGGCATCATGCTGGTCGACGACCTCGGCCGCCAGCGGGTGCCGGCGCGGCAGCTGGTCGACCGGCTGGCGCCGCTGACCGAGCGCCGCCACGTCAACATCCTGGTCGGCGAGGCGCATCGGCGGGTGACCCTGCCCTTCCGGGCGCTCCTCGTCTTCGCCACCTCCATGGTCCCGGCCGAGATCCTGACCGAGTTCCAGCTCCGCCACCTGCCGCACAAGCTGCCCATGCACGACCTCGAGCCGGCCGCCTTCGGCCGCCTCTTCCGGCGGCGGCTGGCGGAGAACGGCAGCGACGCCACGCTGGACACCTACGAGCAGCTGAACCGGCTGCTCGGCGGCCGCACGGCGCGCGGCGCCCACGCGGTGGCGCTCGCCGACGCCGCCGCCGACCGGGCCCGGACGGGCGGCTTCGACGAGGTCCAGCCCGAACTCCTCGAGGAGGCCTGGCGGTCCCTTTTCGCCAACCGCTGATGGCCTCCGGTTCCGCCCCCGCCCGCGCTTTCCTGGATTCCGGCCGCGCCCGGATCCACGCCGGCCGGCGCCGCGCGCTCGCCCATGGCACCGGGATCGCGATCGCGCTCCTGGCCGGTTCGCTGGTGGTCGCCGCGCTGCTCCGGCTGGCCATGCACGGTGCCGGCGCCTCCGCCATCGCGGGTTGGCTGGACCTGCCGGACACGACCGGGCCGGCATCGCCGGCCCAGACCTGGAGCTACGTCCTCTTCCAGTCGAGCCTTCTCCCCCACCCGCTGCTGGGCACCCGGCTCTGGAGCTGGGGCGGCGGGGCGCTGCTGGTGACCGGGCTTATCGCCGTCCTGGCCTTCCGGGCCGGCCGGGAGGACCCGCGGCCGGCCGAGGTGCTCCTCGTGGTGGCGCCGAGCCTGCTCGTGGGGCTCACGGCCGGCGCCGCCGAGCTCTTCGCCGGCGGCGGCCCGGTGCCCCTGGCCATCTCGCCGCTGGTCGTGGCGCTGCCCGCCTCGTGCCTTCTCTCCAGCATCATCTGGACGCGTCTTGCCGCCCGCCGGGTCTGGGTGCCCTGGCTCCGCGGAGCGATGGCGGCGGCGTGCGCGGTGCCGGTGGGCGCCGCGCTGGCGACCATCCCCGTGCTCGCGATCGCGCTCCCGGGCCACCAGTCCCCTGGCTCATGGCTGGTGGCGCTGGTGGCCTTCGCGCCCAACGCCGTCATGCGGGCCGCCTTCGCCGGCCGCCTCCAGGCGCAGACGGTGGTCGCGCTCGCCTGCTTCGCCGCCTCGGCCGTGGCTTGCGCCGTGCACCTCCGCGCTCGCTCGAAGGCCGAGCGAGCCGGATTCTTCGTGGCCGGGACGGGGCTGCTGGCGCTGTGCACGCTGCTGGCGACGCCGGTCGCCGGCCCCGCGGGCGCCGGCCTGGCGCTGGCCGGCGCGGTTCCCGGCGCCGCCGCCGCCGCGCTCCTGGGGGCGCTTGCGGGACCGATCCTCGGCCACACCTCGTTGGGCCACCGGCTGGCCATGGCGGGCGCGCTGCGGGCGCTCGGCGACCGGCTGCCGCCGCCGCCCGCGGCCGAGCTGACCGCCGCCGACATGGCCGGCGCCGAGCCCGGCACCGAGAACGCCATGCGCGCGCATCGCCCGCCCGTCCCCAGCGCGGCGATCGGGCCGGTCGCGCTGGGGACGGCGCTGGTCGCCCTGCTGGCCGCGGTGGCGGCCGTGGCCGCGGTGACGCTGTCGCAGAGCCCCCCGGCGGGCACGGCGCCCGAGCTGACGGCGGCGCGCGCCTACCTGGAGGCCTCGGGGACCAACGACGCCGACCGCATCTGGCCGGCCGTGACCGTCGACAGCTCGTCGGTGCCGGCCGGGGCGACCCGGATGCTCGGGAAGGCCGACCTGGCGCGGATGCTGATCGTGATCGGCAACCAGCACTCCCAGCCGACATCCATCAGGCTCGAGGTCGCCGGCCGCTCGGGCGGCGTCACCAGGGTCCGTGCCCGCTACCTGGAGGCGGGCACCGAGCGCGAGACCACGCTCGCGCTCACCTCGATCCCCGGCTCGGGCTGGAAGGTGGTGCTGGCGCCCTCGGCGATCAGCGTCTCGGGCGCGCAGCGCGCCCGGGTGATGGTGGATGGCGGGGAGGTCGTGCTGCCGGTCGGGCAGCCGGTGGCGGTGCTGCCTGGCGTGCACAGCGTGGAGGCCGAATACCCGCCGCCCTTCTCAGCCAGCCGGATCACCGTGGTGGCCGACCGGCCCTACCCGGAGGCGGCCACGGCGGCCCTGGCGCCGCATGTCGACGAGGCCCAGCTGGCGGCCGCGCGAGCGCTCGTCGGCGGCGCGCTCCGCCAGTGCGCAGCCGCCTCCGTGCCGCTGCCGGCGCACTGCCCGCAGTCCGTCGCCTCGCCCCCCGGTGAAGTTGTGCGCTGGACCCTCGTGGGGGATCCGGGAGCGACCGTGAGCGTGCTGGCCGACCCCGGCGGCGCCATCGTCGCCACCGGAGTCTTCGAGATGGTGGCGGCCTACGACGTGCACGTGCCGGAGGACGTGAAGCACGTCGCCTCCGGCGGCACCTTCCGGGTGTCTCTGGACTTCGGGGGCGGCGGCTGGGCGCTGGCCGGGGGCGTGATCGCCGACGAGGGCAGCGTGCCCCGGCCGGCGGTGTCCGAGGGCGATCTCCTGGCCGCCGTCCGCGCCGGTTTCGGCCAGTGCACGGCCTCGCACCTGCTGCGGCCGGCCGACTGCCCGCAGACGCTGCCCAGCCGGTTCTACGTGAAGGACGTGGCCTGGCAGCTCGACTCGGACCCGCTGGCCGGGGCCCAGACCGGCTTTGACGCCGGCCGCGGCGTGCTCACGGTGTCCGGCGCCTACTCGATGACGTGCTCGTACAACGAGGGCGGGCAGCCAAAGCGAGGCCAGTCGTCCGGCCGCTACCGGGCCGACCTGGTGTGGGACGGCCAGAAGGCGGTCCTGGTCTCAATCAACCGCAGCTAGCAGCCTTCTCCCCGCTTGGCGGGGAGGTGCCTCGGCAAAGCCGGGGCGGAGGGGCGCCGAAGGCGAGCAGAAAAACCTTAGGGGCGCCGAAGGCGAAGCTAGGCCGGCTCCGCCGGCCGCGGCGCCCCCCGCGCCGACCGCGGCTTCATCGAGGGATCCGCCCGCGACCGCCCGAGCAGCGCATCCCAATCCGCGCGCGGCCCGGGCTCCTCAGCCCGCGGCCGGGAGCGCCGAGCGGGTCGCGGCGCGCGAGCCTTCTTCTCCATGGTGCCCGCGCATCCTACCTCCCCCCGACCGCCACCGGTAGTGCCTGACGGACCTTCCCCGGAGCCCCGATCGGCCCGGGGAGCGCCCCACGACTCCTCGGGCATCCGCCCCTCGTCGTCGAGCAGGTGCAGGTAGCAGACCGGGTCGCCCACGGCACCGATCCTACCCCTGCCGCGGAGCGTCGTCGGGGTGGCCCGTGTTGCCGAAGGCGATGCGGTCGCGGACCACCGGAGCCCGCCCGAGCAGGCGTGCCCGCTGCACCGCGTCCTCGCCGAAACGGTCGCGGATGGCGTCGAGCGCCTTCTCCAGCCGCTGGTCGCGGCGCGGCTCGCCGCCCTCGAAGAGATCGAGCTGCCCGCTCTCGGCGTCGGTGAGCCCGCTCAGGCCCACGCCCAGCGTGCCCACGTCGCGGCCGTGCTCCCGCGCCGCCATCAAAGGGAGGGCGGCCGCGTAGATCTCATCACCGGTGGCGATCGCGTGGGGCAGCGTCACCTGGCGGGAGAAGTGTCCCGCCTCGGGCCGGTAGACCACGCTCACACTCACCACCCGGCCGCGGCGCCCACCCGCCCGGAGCCGCCGCCCGACCATGTCGCAGAGCCGCATCAAAAGCTCCTCGAGCTCGGATTGCGAGCTGGTCGCCCGGGCCAGCACGTGCGAATGGCTGTAGCTCTTGCGGGCGCCGGCCTCAAAGCCGTGCACCTCGAAGCCGCGCAGCCGCTTCAGCCACCAGCCGGCGACCTCGGTGCTCATGCCCGCCCGGCGCAGCCGCTCGGGGGTGGCGCACAGGAAGTCGAGCGGCGTCTGCACGCCGGCGAGCTGCAGCCGCCGCGCGCTCGCCTCGGCGATGCCCGAGAGGTCGGTCACCTGCAGCCGCTCGAAGACCGGGACCAGGTTCGTGTGATCGATCCGCTGGAGGCCGTCGCGCTTGTCCAGGTTGGACGCCTGCTTGGCCATCCAGATCGAGGTCGAGATCCCGATCGAGCAGGTCACGCATTCGCCGACCTCCTCCCGCAGCTGCCGCTTGATGGCGCGGCCCACGCCCTCCGCGCCGAGGCGCGCCAGGCCGGGCGTTCCGGCGAGCCCGGCCGAAGCCTCGTCGATCGACATCCGCCGCACCTCGGGCGTGTGGCGCTCCAGGATGGCCATCAGCTGGTCTGAGACCTGGCGGTAGCGCGGCGGGTTGGGCTCGAGCACGATCAGCCGCGGGTAGATCGCCCTCGCCTCGAACACCCTCATCCCGGTCTTGATCCCCAGATCGCGGGCCTCCCGGGAGGAGGAGACGATGGTGGCCGCGCCGGTCGCGTAGGCGGCGATCGCCAGCGGCCGGCCGCGCAGCCCTGGGTCGTGCTGCTGCTCGATCGAGGCGAAGGCGCAGTTGAGGTCGACCACCATCGTGGCCGGCTCGGCCGTGTTGAGCTCGAGGTCTTCGACGCGCACCTCGCCCGCCACCGCGACCGAATGGTCGCACATCTCAGCCCACCGCGAACAGGCGTTCGGCGAGCCCTCTGGATACTGTTTAGCCCAGTGCCGAGCAGCCCCGCAGCCGACGCCCCCGTGAGCAGCCGGCCGGGATGGTCAGCCGGATTGCCGAGCGCATTGGGACATCCGCTTGCGGTCGCGCTCGTGGTCCTCGGCGCCTACGCCCTGTGGACGGCGGTCTGGCTCCACTCGGGCCACCACGTCAGCGAGCTGCCGCACATCGGCGATCAGTTCCTGCGCGCGAGCCAGGCGAGCCCGGCCATCTCGAGCGCATCCGTGGCCGTCATCCACGGCGCCGGATACGACGGCGAGTTCTTCTACTTCATCGCCGTGGACCCGGCCCGCGCCTACCGCTACATCGACTCGCCGAGCTACCGCTACGCGCGGATCCTCTATCCCATGGCCGCCCGCGCGCTGGCCCTCGGCCGTCCGGCGCTGGTGCCCGCGGCCATGCTCGCGCTCAACCTGCTCGCCGTCGCCGGCGGCACCCTGGCCCTCGCCGCCTGGTCCCGCCTGCGCGGGCTGTCGGCCTGGTATGCGGCGGTCTACGGGTTCGCCTGCGGGCAGCTGATATCGATCGAGTACAGCCTCTCTGACGCGGCCGCGTACGCGCTGGCCGCGTTGGGCGTCTACGTCTGGGAGCGGAGCCCGCGCCACCGGTTCCTGGCGGCCGGAACCGTGTTCGGGCTGGCCGCCCTGACGCGTGAGGTGACGCTCCTGTTTCCGCTTGCGCACCTGGCGGCCGAACTGTGGAGCGCCTGGCGAGCCCGAGGCTGGAGCCCTTCGCTCGCCGGGCGGCTGGCAGCGTTCGGACTTCTGTCAATGGGCCCCTTCGCCGTTTGGAAGCTTGCGCTGTGGGCCTGGGTCGGCCGGACCGAAGAGCCGCTCGGCTACCACTTCACGCTGCTGCCGCTGGGCGGCGTGGCGCACTGGGTCAGACAGGGCATCGACGCCCAGCAGGCGCCCGAGATGGGCGCCGTCGTCGTGCCGGGGCTGATCGCGCTCGGCGCCGGCATCTGGGCCCTGGTCCGGGGCCTGCGGGAGGCGGCGGTCGTGCTGCTCGTCGTCAGCTGTCTCGGGCTGCTCGTCTTCTCGGAGAGGCACGAATACGAATCGATCGTCGGGTCGGGGCGCATCGCCCTGGGCATGATCCTGGCCGCCACCCTGGTCCTGCCCGGGTTCCGAGCCGCCCGCCTGGGCACGGCGTGGTTCTGGCTCTGCGCGGGCATGTGGCTGTCACTCACCCCGAGCATGCTCCTGACCCGCCACCTGATCTAAGCCCGGATTGACGCGATCCCCCTGGAGCGCATTAAATGCGCCTGTCCGAGTTATCGAAGCGGAGGGCGGTTGACCAATGGTGAAGCACCGGCTCTACAACAGCATCGCCCTGGGCAAGGCGCGCGACGCCCTGCAGTGGGCGAAGGAACTGGACGAGACGTGCCGCCGCGAGGTCGAAGGCCATCCCGGCTTCCGGGTCTGGCTGCCGGTCACCGGCGAGATGAACGTCCTGATCCTGGAGAGCGAATACCGGGACATGGCCGAATTCGCTCGGCTCGATCGAGCCTTCAGCACCAATTCGAACGTGATGGACAGGTTCCGGTCCGGCGTGGACCTGCTGGAGCCGGGTTCGCGGCCCGAGGTCGTCCTCGAGGAAAGCGCCTTCGATCTCGCCTGAGGCTGCCCTGGCCGGCGCGCGCAGGCCGGCGCCGGTCAGCCCCCCCCGTACATGTCCTCGATCTGCCCCGCGTACTTCTTCAGCACCACGCGCCGCTTCAGCTTGAGGGTCGGGGTCAGCTCCTCCGACTCCGCCGACCACTCGGTGGGCAGCAGGCGGAAGCGCTTGATCTGCTCGGCGTGCGAGAGGTGACGGTTCACCTCCTCGACCGCCCGCCCGATCTCCTCGAGCACGGCCGGGTGGCCGGCCAGCTCGGCCGGGGAGCGGGCCTCGATGCCGCGCGCCGCCGCCCAGCCGGTCGCCGTCTGCCCGTCGAGGACGAGCAGGGCCGTGAGGTACTGGCGGCTGTCGCCGACCACGCAGGCGAACCCGATCAGCGGTTTCTCGAGCAGCAGGCTCTCGATGTTGGCGGGCGAGATGTTCTTGCCATAGGAGGTGACGATCAGCTCCTTCTTGCGGTCGATGATCCGCAGGTTGCCCTGGGCGTCGAGCTCGCCGACGTCGCCCGTGTGCATCCACCCCTCGGAGTCGATCGCGGCCGCCGTCTGCTCGGGCTCGCGGTAGTAGCCCTGCATGACGTTTCCGCCGCGGGCCAGCACCTCGCCGTCCTCGGCCAGCCGCAGCTCGGTGCCCGGGTAGGCGACGCCGACGGTGCCCAGCTTGATTGATCCCTGGGGCGTCGCCGTGTGCGGTCCGGTCAGCTCGCTCATCCCCCAGACCTCGGTCAGCGGCAGCCCGATGGCGGCGTAGAAGGCGAGCACGTCGAGCGGGATCGGCGCCGTGCTGGTGACCGCGATCTCGCACTGGTCGAGCCCGAGCTTGGCCCTCAGCGCCTGCTGGACGGGCGCGATCTGCGCCCGCGCCGCCTCCAGCTCGGGCGGCGGCTGCTCGCCGCGCTGCTCGAACTCGACCAGCCGGCGGCCCGTCTCGATCGCCCTCAGGACCATGTCGCGGCGGGCGGCGTCCGGCTCCGCCATCAGCCCGGCCATGATCGCGGCCTTGAACTTCTCCCACAGTCGCGGTACGCCCACGAAGAACTGCGGCTTCGTCTCCACCATGGCCTGGGGCAGCTGGGCCAGGTCGGGCACGTAGCTCACGATGCCGCCCAGGTAGAGGCCGCCGTAGTAGTGGCTGCTGAAGCGCTCGGCGATGTGGGCCAGCGGCAGGTACGAGAGGTAGCGCTTGCCCTCGCCGATCTGGAGCATCCGCCGGCTCGACTCGCAGGTCCAGACCACGTTGTTGTGGCTGTACATGACGCCCTTGGGCGGCCCGGTGGTGCCCGAGGTGTAGATCAGGTTGGCAAGGTCCTCCGGCTTGACCGCCCGCCAGGAGCGCTCGAAGGCGCCCGGGTCGCTCTCGGCGGCGGCGCGGCCCTCGGCCATGAGCGCGTCCCAGGCCACCGTGCCCGCGGCATCTCCCCGCAACAGGACCACCGTCTTCAGGCTCGGCACCTGCTCGCGGATGGCCTCGATGCGCTCCAGGAAGCCGGTGTCCTCCACGAACACGACCGAGGCCGAGCAGTGGTTGGCGATGTAGGCGATCTGCTCGGGCGCGAGCGTGTTGTAGACGCTCACCGAGGCGCCTCCGGCGTGGACGATCGCCAGGTCGGCGATCACGTGCTCGGGCACGTTGCGGGCCAGGATCAGGCCGAACTGGCCGGGGCCGAAGCCGCGGCCGAGCAGGGCGAGCGTGAGGTGGTGCACCCGCTCCTGGTACCCGCTCCAGGTGATGGCACGCCAGCCGTCCGCCTCCCGCCGGCGCAGGGCCTCCTGGTCGCCGCGGGCCGCCGCGGTGTCCGCGAAGAGGGTGCAGATCGTCTTGCCGGCCACGGCCCGGTCGATCTCGGCGCGCTCGGCGGCGGGGTTGCGGGTAGCTACAGCCATCTCACTCCTCCCGGTGATTTCCATGCGTTTTATAGGGCCCGGCGGCCGCCTGCATCAGCAAGATAGCCGCGACATGTATCGGTTCAAGCGAATCCTGATCCTGCTCCTGGTGGTAGGTGCCCTGGGCACGCTCGGTGCCGGCACGTTCGCCACCTTCACGGCTCAGACCACCAACCCCAACAACACCTTCACGACCGGCACCATCGTGCTCTCCCAGAAGGTCAACAGCAACACCACCTGCTACTCCACCCTCACCAGCAACACGGGTGGCAACGGCCAGGGCACCTTCACCAACGGCAACAGCAACCCGGCCTGCGACAGCGTCGCCTTCGCGACCCTGGCGGCTCCCGGCAGCGCCTCGAGCGCCAACTTCACGGTCCAGAACAACGGCAGCCTGGGCGCCAGCTCGCTGACGCTCCAGATGACCGGCTGCTCGACCAGCAACTCGGGCGCCTCCTACCACGGCAACGGCGACCTTTGCAGCGTGCTCGGCGTCTACGTCCAGGAGTACGACAGCACCTTCACCACCCCCAACGGCAAGTGCGCGCTGCCCGTCAATGGCGCCGCCAACTGCTCCACCGCCTCGACCACCAGCTTCGCCACCCTGGCCACCGCCCAGACCCTGTGGACCAGCGTGGCTGCCGGCCAGACCCACTACGTCAAGGTCGTGGTGGTCTTCCCCGACGGTGGCCCCGGCGCCGACAACGCCTACCAGGGCCGCGTGGCCACGTTCAACGCGACCTGGCAGCTGAACCAGTAACCAGCCTCGCCTCCTCCCCCCGAAACGCTCCGGGGGGAGGCTCCGCGGGGGCGCGACCCCGCCCTGACCCCGATCTGATCGCGACCTGAGATCCGGCCGAGGGCCGGAGGCGCCCGCCCTGACCCGGCCCCCGCCGACCCTTGGCCCGTGCTCCTCAAGGCCCTCAAGGCCCTGACCCCCTTGGCCGGCGCCGCCCTGCTCGCCCTGCACGCGACGGGAGCCATGGCGGGAAGCACGATCGGGCTCACCAATGAGAGCGGCTCCTCAGCCGGCTGCACCATCGCGGCGCGCGACGCCGCCTGCCCCACCCTCTTCAACGAAACCTCCTCCCTCTCTCCAGGTGGTCCGGCCCAGGTCCGCCAGGTGCGCATCGCGTACTCTGGCGACCGGCCGGCCACCACGGTGGGACTCTTCGCCGATCGCTTCAGCTCGCGCAGCGCGATGAGCTCGGCCACCTGCCGGGCCGCCGACCCGGCCGGCATGCTCGACGTCACGATCACCGAGGGAGCCCGCACGCTCTACCGCGGCACCCTGGCCGGGCTGGCCGCCGAGCACGGTTCCGCCACTCAGCTCCTGTTGCTGCCCGGCCCCTGGACGAGCGGCTCGGCGCACAGCTACCAGGTCGCGGTCGGGCTCGACCAGGCCGCGGGAAACGACTACATGGGCTGCCTGTCGGCCGTCGACTTGGTTTGGGTCGCCGCCCAGTAGTCGCGCAGCCCCTCGCGCCAGGAGCGCATCGGGGCCGCCCTCGAGCTCACCAGGCAGCCCTGCCGCGGCCGCTCGGCGGCGGTCGGGAAGTCACGGCTGGCGGCCGCCGCCACCGGCACGTCGCCGAGGCCGGCCAGCCGGAGCGCCTCCACCGCGAAGTCACGCCACGTGCAGCAGTCGAGGGGCGCGAGGTGGATCAGGCCCCAGAGCTCGGGGTCGCGCAGCAGGCCGAGCACGGCCTCGGCCAGGTCGCGCGTGTAGGTCGGATTGATCCACTGGTCGGCGACCACCCGAACCGGCTCGCCCGAGCGCGCCCGCTCCACGATCCGCTGCGGGAACGACCCGCCCTTGATCGCGCTCCCCCGGCGTCCGAAGAGGGCGCCGGCGCGGATCACGAGGGCCGAGGGCAGCTCCTCCAGCACCCGCACCTCGCCCAGCCGCTTGGAGCCGGCGTAGGCGCCCAGCGGATGCGGCTCGTCGTCTTCCGAGTAGGGCCGCCGCGCGCGGCCGTCGAAGACGTAGTTGGTCGAGAAGTGGACGAGCCGCGCGCCCGAGGCGGCGCAGGCGCGCGCGAGCACGGCCGGCCCCTCGCCGTTGACGGCGGTGGCCACCTCCGGTTCGGACTCGGCCCGGTCGACGGCGTTGTAGGCCGCGCAGTTGAGCACCAGCTCGGGCCGCACCTCCTTGAAGGCCGCCGCGACCGCCACCTCGTCCTGCACGGCCAGCTCCTCGCGTCCGAGGGCTGCCGCCTCCGGGAGCAGCTCTGAGAAGTCGGATCCGAGCTGGCCGTGGGCGCCGGTGATGAGAACCCTCACTCAGCGAATCCTGAGCCACGGCCCATGGCGCCCGCAGGTGGGCCCGCCAGCATGCGCTCCAGTGAGCTCACAACACCCCCAACTCACACAGGAGAAAGGCATGACCAGAACTCGCAGGTGCCTGACCGCCGGAGCGGTCGTCATCTCCATGGTGGGCAGCGGGGCGGCCGGCGCCGCCATCGTGACCGCCATCAACTCGCCGGCCACCACCGTTCTCGCGGCCAGCACCGCGACCCCCAGCCCGGGCACCGGCGCCCAGGCCCAGCCCAACGGGCCCTTCGTGCCCAACGAGGACCCGGCCCACGAGGCGGGCGAGAGCGCGGCCCGCGAGGCCCAGGAGGACGCGGGCCAGCGGCCGACCGTTCCCTGACAAAACCCCCTCTCCTTTCGCAGAGCCCTCCCCGCGCCGGGGAGGGCTCTAATCTACGTTGACGACGACCTCGCCGGTGCCGACCCGGAAGACGACGACGGTGGAGGGCTGATCGCCCGGGTTGACCTCCCGGTGGACCTCCTCCGGCGGGATGAAGATGAAGTCCCCCTCCCCGCACTCGACGGCCTCACCGTCGCGGGTCTCGAAGCGGGCCTGCCCGCGCTGCACGAACAGGTAGCTGGAGTGGCTCCCGTGGTGGTGCCAGCCCGAGGCGGCGCCCGGCGGCATCGTCACCGTGCCCGCCCAGCTTCCACCGTGCGCGAAGGCCTGGCGGCGGTCCATCCCCGACGTCTGGTGGCCGGCGCCCATCTGCTCGCGGCTGATCGATTCCATCGCCACGATTATCCGGGCCGGTGGACGGCTCCGGGCCTGGAGAGCAGTTTTGACCACCGGCCGGGGTATGGTCGATCTCGCCGGCCTGAGCCAAGCGCATCAGAGGCGGGGGCAGATCCCGTGCCCTTCGTCTCATGCCGCACCCTCCAGAGCTCCTATTGGGTGTTGCCCGCGGCGGCCCTACTCTCTCGCCACCGTGAATGCCGGTGACGTGGGCCAGCCGCTTCCGGAGACCCTGGAGCGGCGCGATGCGATCGGTCGCGATCTGCGGGACCGGCTGGCCCGGGCGCTGCACGTGGCGCCGCGCGACGTGGCGGCCATCAGCCGGATCGAGGCCCAGGCCATGCTGACCGCGATCG
>CAYLIP010000044.1:0-14995 GCA_964383855.1 uncultured Actinomycetes bacterium
GGGGAAATGACCAGGAACGATGAGCTCCAGGAGCTCTTTGACCGGGACCCTGAGCTGCTGGCGTGGACGCGCCGCAAATTCCTCAAGCGAACCGGCGCCGCGGCCATCACCGTCTCGCTTGCCGATATGTGGGCGGTGGCCTGCGGCGGCGGCGGTCCAACGACTGGCACGGAAGCGACCCCAGGCGCCTCCCCTGTACCGCGCAAAGGCGCGCGAATCAGATACACGCAGTGGAACAGCTTCGTGCCCGCCGCGGACGCAGAGGTCAGACGGCAGGCCGCCGAGTTCGGCGACAAGTTCGGTGTCCAGGTGGTGGTCGAGACCATCACACAGGACGACCTGATCGCCAAGACCCCCGCCTACGTCCAGGCGAACAGCGGCCCCGACATCATCTCGATGCAGTACGCCTGGCCGCACCAATACACGAGTGCGTGTCTCGACGTGTCCAACGAGGTCGCCATCCTCAAGAAGAACCTGGGGACGATCCATCCGGTCAACGACGCCTTCACCAAGGTCAACAACGTCTATCGCGCCATCCCCTATACGATCGTCACCAACGCGTTCACCTACCGGACCGACTACTTCGACAAGGCCGGCGTCAGCGGCTTCCCGAAGACCTGGGAGGACTCCCTCTCAGCGGCTACAAAGCTCAAAAACGCGACCGGCAAGCCGATGTCGCAAACGGTCGGCCACGCCTACGGCGACTCGCTCACGATGTGGAACCCAGTGCTCTGGGGCTATGGTGGTAAGGAGACCGACTCCAGCGGCAAGGTCACTATCAACAGCCCGGAGACTTTGAAGGCGATCGACTGGGCGCTGCGCGCCAAGCAGGCGGGCTGGGTCTTCCATCCCGAATGGCTGGACCCCGATAACAACCAGGCCTACCACTCCGACAACATCAGCGCGACGCTCAATGGCGCCTCGATCTGGATCAAGGAACGCGACACCAACCACCACTTCGACAAGGTCAGCGACAACGCCAACGTCCCCAGTGGTCCGAAGGGCTACTACACGATGAACCTGATCTTCAACCAGGCGGTAATGAAGTGGAGCCCGGAGGCCGAGACGGCCAAAGCGTTCGTCATGTACCAGATGGACAAAGTCAACTACATGAAGTGGCTGCAGGCCGCCGGCGGCTACGACGTGGGGCCTTACGACGCGCTCAAGGACGCGCCCATCTTCCACCAGGACGCGAAGCTGGCGGCGTTCGTGCAGGTTGCCTATGACTCCAGCGGCAAGCCGGTGGGGAAGTGGCCCGGATGGCCGGCGCCGCCGAGTAAGAAGACGAGCCAGTCACAGGCGCAGTACATCGTGGCCGACATGTTCGCCAAGGCACTCGCGGGTACCGACCCCAAGGCCGCGGTGGCTGAGGCGGAAGATAGGCTCAAGAACATCTGGGAAAAGCCGGGGGCATAGAACACTGGCAACACTGGAGAGGTCGGAGGCCGGCCGGACCGGCCTCCGCCAGCGACGTCGACACCGGGCTGGGCTGCTCGACCGGGAGGCCACTCTCGGTTACCTCCTGCTGGTGCCGACGATCGTCGTGCTGGCGATCTTCCTCATCTACCCGTTTATCTATGGAGCAGTCCTCTCGGTCACGTCGACCGAGGTCGGCGACTCGTCGCTGGGCTCGTTCGTCGGCTTCGCCAACTACGTCTTCGAGGTGACCCGTGACCGCGTCTTCGACGGCACGCCATGGACGAACGGGCAGTGGGGAGCCTTCTTCAATACCTTCGCCTACACAGCCGTTACCACCGTGGTCAAGTTCGCCCTCGGGCTCCTCATGGCCCTGCTGCTCAACCAGGTCTTCCCGGCCCAACGCTTCGTGCGCGCGGCGCTGCTCTTGCCCTGGATCATCCCGAGCGTCCTCTCGACGCTGGCCTGGCGGTGGATGTTCGACCCCACATTCAGCGTCATCAACTGGGTTATGAACTCCGGCCTGCACCTGCCGATCTGCCACGGCTCGACGACGTGCGTGAACTGGCTGGGCACGCCGACCACGGCCATGCTCTCGCTGATGATTGTCAACACCTGGCGCGGCGTGCCCTTCTATGGGATCTCGTTCCTGGCCGGACTACAGACGATCCCGGTCGACCTCTACGAGGCCGCCCGTGTCGATGGCGCAAGCCGCTGGAACCAGTTCTTGCACGTCACGATGCCGCTGCTCCGGCCCGTGGTGCTGGTCGTGCTCTTGCTGTCCACCATTCTCACCTTCGCCGACTTCCAGCTGCCCTGGGTGCTGACCCGAGGCGCGCCCTTCAACAGCTCGCACCTGCTCGCGACCTGGGCGTACAACATCGCCATCCCTGGCAATGAGCTGAGCCTGGGGGCGTCCGTCTCGCTCTTCCTGTTCCCGGTTCTGACGCTTGTCATCGCCGCCGTCCTGCTGACGCTGCGGCGGCCCGAGTAGATGTCGAACATCGAGGTTCCCCAGCAGGTAGGCGGCGCCGGCTGGCTGCGCCGGGGCAAGCAAAGGCGGCGCTGGGGCGAAGGCATCGAGGTCGGCGACTCGTTCGCCGCCCGTCTCTTCCGGATCTACATCCCGGTGATCGTGTTCGTCGTCGTGACGCTATTCCCCTTCTACTGGATGGCGATCACCTCGATCAAGAGCGACACCGAACTGCTCGACTTCCACCAGTGGCCTGTGTTCGTCCGCCAGCCGACGCTCGAGCACTACCAGCACCTCTTCACGCAGACCTTCTTCCCACGTTGGGCGCTGAACACGGCGATCGTGGCCGTCGTCTCGACCTCGATCTCCCTTTTCTGCGCCATCCTCGCCGGCTATTCCCTCGGCCGCCTGCGGTTCAAGGGCGCGAACTGGATCGGCTGGGCGATCTTCGTCACCTACCTGGTGCCGCCGACCCTGCTCTTCCTGGGCATGGCGAAGCTCATCCAGCAGATGAACCTCTACAACAACCTCTGGTCGCTGATCCTCACCTACCCGACCTTCCTCATTCCCTTCTGCACCTGGCTCCTGATCGGCTACTTCAAGTCGATTCCCCGCGAGCTGGAGGAGTCGGCGCTGGTCGACGGCGCGAGCCGGATCCAGGCCATGATCCGGGTCGTCATCCCGCTCGCGCTGCCCGGCATCCTCTCGGCCGGGATGTTCGCGTTCACGCTCTCCTGGAACGAGTACCTGTACTCGCTGATCTTCATGAACGCGCCTGCGGCGAAGACGATCGCGGTCGGGGTCACTCAGGACCTGATCCGCGGCGACGAGTTCTTCTGGGGCGAGCTCATGGCGGCGGCGCTCCTGGGCTCGATACCGGTGGCCCTGCTCTACTCGTTCTTCGTCGACTACTTCGTCGCCGGCATGACCGCGGGGGCAGTCAAAGGCTGAGCCGCAGGGCGGCAGCCGGCCGGCTGGGCAGCTTCCTGCTGGTCGCTCCGGCCGCCGTCCTCGTGTTCGGGGTGGTCGCCTACCCGCTGGCGCTCGCGCTCTGGTACAGCCTGACCGACGCCTCGGTCGGCGAGAGCGGCAACTTCGTCGGGCTCGCCCAGTTCCAGCACCTCTTCCGCAACCCGCAGTACCGGTCGGCGCTCGCTCACACGGCGGCCTACGAGGCCGGCTCGGCGGCGCTCAAGCTGGTGCTGGGCACCGGCCTGGCGGTGGCGCTCCTGCGGCCGTTCCGCGGGCGCCGGGCGGTCTACGCGATCCTGCTTCTCCCGCTGCTCTTCCCGGTCGTGATGGTCAGCATCACCTGGTACTTCCTGCTCTCCGACGTCCACGGGGCCTTCAACTACCTGCTGCTTCGGGCCGGGCTGATCCACCAGGAGTACGCCTTCCTCGGAACCGGCCGCTCGGCGATGCTGAGCCTGGTCGCGGTCAACGTCTGGCACGGCGCCCCGCTCTTCATGCTGCTCGCGCTGGCCGGGCTCCAAACGGTACCGCCGGAGGTGCTCGACGCCGCCCGGGTCGACGGCGCGGGCGGCCTGGCCCGCTTCTGGCACATCCAGGGGCCGGCGCTGCTTCCCGGCCTGGCGCTGGCCTGCCTCCTCTCTCTGCTCGGCACCTTCGGCGACTACGCGATCGTGCACCTGATGACGGCCGGCGGGCCGGGCGGCGAGACGCACATCATCAGCAGCCTCGCCTTCGCCGAGGCGCTGCGCGACGGCGACCTGGCGACCGGGATCGCGACGGCGCTCTCCCTGGTGCCGGTCTACCTGCTCGGACTGGGAGCGGTGGTGTGGCTGCTCCTCCGGCGATGAGGGCGATGGCGGTGCTCCGCGCGGCCGGCCTCCTGGCCGCGGTGGTGGCGGCGCTGGTGCCCTTCTACTGGATGATCCTGGTCTCCCTCAGCCACGCCGCTGACATGACCACCCTCGGCAACCCCTGGGTGCCCTCGGCCGGCTCCTCCCTGGCCGACTACGGGGAGCTGCTGGGCTCGGCGCGCTTCCGTCTCTGGATGGGCAACACGCTGCTGGTGACGGGCGGGACGGTGGCGATCGGGCTGGCCGCCAGCCTGGCCGCCGCCCTGGGCATCGCCCGCCTCCGTCCCCGGCTCGGCCGCACCCTGCTCGCGGTCCTGCTCGGCACCTACGTGATTCCTCAGACGGTGCTCGCCCTGCCCCTGCTGGTCATGATGAGCGCGCTCCACCTGGCCAACACGGTGCTGGCGCTCCTGCTTGCCTACCCTGGCCTGGTCATCCCCTTCGGCACCTGGGCGCTCTGGACGCTGCTCGCTCGCGACGAGGTGCGCGAGCTGCTCGACCAGGCGCGCATCGAGGGCGCCCGGGGGATGACGCTGCTGCGGAGCGTGCTCCTGCCGCTGGCGCTGCCGTCACTGGCGGCGGTCGCTATCTTCGGCGTCGCCATCGTCTTCAACGACTATCTCTACCTGTTCACCCTGGTCACCGGTGACCAGGCCACCACCGTCATGGGCGGCGTTGAGACCACCAACGTGGACGTCGAGGACCCGGGCTTCGACTTCGCCGCCATGCTCCTGGGAGTGGGCCCGATCGCCGTCCTCTGCGCCTTCTTCGCGGAGCGGTTCGCGGGCAGGCTGGCGGCAGGGCCGCCCGCCATTTAGGATGCCGGAATGGCGTCTGTGACGTATGAACACGTGACCAAGCGTTTCTCGGCCGAGACGGTTGCCGTCGACGACCTTTCGCTCGACATCAGGGACGGAGAGTTCATGGTCCTGGTCGGCCCTTCAGGCTGCGGCAAGTCGACCGCCCTGCGCATGCTGGCCGGCCTCGAGGAGATCAGCGATGGCGACATCAAGATCGCCGACCGCGTCGTCAACGACATTCCCGCGCGCGACCGCGACATCGCGATGGTCTTCCAGTCCTACGCGCTCTACCCGCACATGAGCGTCTACGACAACATGGCGTTCGGGCTCAAGATGCGGGGCACGCCCAAGCCCGAGATCGAGTCTAAGGTCAAGAACGCGGCCCGCATGCTGGGCCTCGACACCCTCCTCAATCGCAAGCCGCGCCAGCTCTCGGGCGGCCAGCGCCAGCGCGTCGCGCTCGGCCGCGCGATCGTGCGCAACCCGCAGGTCTTCCTGCTCGACGAGCCGCTCTCCAACCTCGACGCCGCGCTGCGCGTGGAAACCCGGCTCAACCTGCAGCGGCTTCACCGCGAACTCGAGAGCACGTTCATCTACGTGACCCACGACCAGGTCGAGGCGATGACCATGGGCGACCGGATCGCGGTCATGAAGGAGGGCGTCCTCCAGCAGTGCGCCCCTCCGAGCGAGCTTTACGACAGCCCCAAGAACATGTACGTCGCCGGTTTCATCGGCAGCCCCCGCATGAACTTCATCCCGGTCACCGTCAGCGGCAGCACGGCCAGGGCCTCAGGCTTCTCGCTCGAGCTGCCCAAGGCGGTCAATGTCGAGAAGGGGGTGCTCGGGATACGCCCCGAAAACCTGGACGAGCATCCGCGGGATGGCGGGCCCGAGGTCGAGATGACCATCGACGTGGTCGAGGTCCTTGGCTCCGACCAGTTCCTCTACGGGAAGGTCGGGAGCGACGACGTGATCGCGCGGGTCGACCCGCACTTCAAGGCGGCGTCGGGCGACCGCGTGCGGCTGGGTCTCAACATGCGCCGGCTGCACCTCTTCGACGCCGCGTCCGAGGAGGCCTTGATCTAGCAGGTCCTGCCGCCGAGTCGATCGACCTAGGAGGTGACGGCGCCCTCGGAAGCGCTGCGGACGAGCGCTGCGTACTTTGCCATCACCCCGCTTCGGTAGTGCGGCTCCGGCGGCGACCAGTCCTTCATCCGTTCGGCGATGTCAACGCCTTCGACGTCGATCGTCCGCTGGTGGACGTCGATCACGATCGTGTCCCCGTCCCGAAGGGCCGCCAGCGGCCCGCCCACCGCGGCCTCGGGCGCGACATGGCCGATCATGAAGCCCTGGGTCGCGCCCGAGAAGCGGCCGTCGGTGATCAGCGCCACCGAGTCGCCGAGGCCCTGGCCAACCAGCGCGCCCGTGACCTGGAGCATCTCGCGCATTCCGGGACCGCCCCTGGGGCCCTCGTAGCGGATCACCACGACATCACCGGGCGCGACCTGCTGGCCGAGGACGGCGGCCAGCGCGTCCTCCTCCCGGTTGAACACGCGCGCCGGTCCCCGGTGGTTGTGCGGCATGTGGTGGGCGACCTTGACGACCGACCCCTCGGGCGCCAGCGCGCCCTTCAGGATCATCAGGCCGCCCTCGGGTGAGAACGGATTGTCGAGGTCACGCACGACCGCCTGGCCGGGCGTGTCGCTGACGTCCATGACCTCCTCGCCCAGCGTGCGCCCGGTCACGGTCATGGCGTCGCCGTCGACGTGCCCGCCCTCGATCAGCCGCCGGGTCAGGATCGCGATCCCCCCGGCTCGGTGCAGCTCCGGCGCCGCGTAGCGCCCGGCCGGCTTCAGGTCGCAGAGAAGGGGGGTGCGGCGCGAGATCCGGTCGATGTCGTCGACCGTGAAGTCGATGCCCACCTCGCGGGCGATCGCGATCAGGTGGAGCACGGCGTTGGTCGAGCCGCCGGAAGCCGCCACGGCGGCGGCCGCGTTCTCGAAGGCCCGGCGGGTCAGGATCTGGGAGGGCCGCCGGTCGGCCTCCAGGATCCGCATCGCCAGCCGGCCCAGCTCCACGGAGGCGGTCCGCTTGGCCGGGTCCACGGCCGGAATCGAGTTGTAGCCGACCGGGGAGATCCCGAGCACCTCCATCACCATCGACATCGTGTTGGCCGTGTACTGGCCGCCGCACGCGCCGGCGCCCGGGCAGGCGTGCCGTTCCAGGTCGTAGAGGTCGGCCTCGGTCATCCGGCCGGCCGACACCGCACCGATCGCCTCGTACATCTCGCCCACGGCGACCTGCCGGCCGCGCCATTCGCCGGCCAGGATGGAGCCGGCGTAGACGACCGCGGCCGGGCGGTCGAGCCGGGCCACCGCCATCACGGCGGCCGGGTTGGTCTTGTCGCAGGAGGCGATCGCGACCACGGCGTCGAAGTAGTGACCCCGGGCGACCAGCTCGATCGAGTCGGCGACCAGCTCGCGGGAGACGAGGGACGTCTTCATCCCCTCGGTGCCCATCGTGATCCCATCGGAGATCGCGATCGTGTTGTACTCCATCGGCGTGCCGCCGGCCTCGCGCACGCCGCTCTTGACGTGCTGCGCCAGCTCGCGGTGGTTGAAGTTGCAGGGCATGGTCTCGATCCACGAGTGCGCCACGCCCACCACCGGCTTCTGCAGATCCTCAACGGAGTAGCCGATGTTGAGCAGGAACGACCGCGCGCCGGCGCGATCGTAGCCGTCGTAGAGCGTGCTCGAGAAGCGCCGCCGGGAGTCGGTCAATGTCGAACCCTCCGCATCTCGGCCAGCCGCGCCGGGTCGAAGTCCGGCGAGCGCAGCCACCTGATGAAATCCTGCTCACGGGCGATGACGCGGTCGGCCGCCGCCGGCAGCTCGGCCGCGATCTCGGTCGGGATTAGAAGGACGCCGTGCTGGTCGGCGTGAATCAGGTCGCCCGGCGTGATCGCCAGGCCGCCGATCCGGACTGGCGTCCCGGCCTCCTCGACCCGGACATAGGCGTGGGAGACGCCCGGGCCGCGCGCGAAGAAGTGGAAGCCCATCCCCCTGGCCTCGTCGAGGTCGCGCACGCAGCCGTCGGTGACGACCCCCAGGCAGCCGAGCGCGGTGAACACGTTGGCGTTGACCTCTCCCCAGAGCGAGCCGTGCGCGGGCGGCTCGTCCAGGTCCTGCACGACGACCACCCTGGGCCCGGGCACGCTGAGCACGTGCGACCAGAGCGGCGACTGGTCGTCGGAGCCCTTGCCGCGAGCCCGGATGGTGGCCGTGGCCGCGTAGCCGACCATGGGCGGCAGCTCCGGGAACATGCAGCGGATCTCGATCGACGCAAACCCCTCGTCCCGGGGCCGGATGTCGAAGGTCTCGATGGCGTTCGCCATGGTCGGCGTGTCGTATCGGCGCAGCGCCTCCAGGACGGCGGGTGCGAGGCCGGTCATGCGTAGCTCGAGGTCGTCTCGCGCGGCTGCGGCTCCTCGCCCAGGCCCCGCAGGACGGCGATCGCGTTGGTCCGCAGGAAGACCGCGTCCGAGTTGACGTTCAGCATCCGGAAGCCCTCGTCCCGCCAGCGGCGGGCGGCCTCCACGCCGCCGCAGTGGATGCCGGCGACCACCCCGCGCCGGCGGCAGGCGTCGCGAATCCTGAGCACCAGCTCGGCGTGCTCTGGACGGGTCACATTGGCGTCGGGCGGGAGGCCGTTGGTGACCGCGAGGTCGTTCGGGCCCACGTACACGGCGTCCACCCCGGGCACGGCCAGGATCTCGTCCATCCGCGAGAAGGCGTCGGCCGTCTCGATCATGACCGCGCAAAAGACGTCGCGGTTGGCCCACTCGGGATCAAAGCCATCGCGCGCGAAGGCGGCGCGGACCGGTCCCCATGACCGGTAGCCCTCGGGCGGGTAGCGGCAGGCTCCGACCGCCGCCCGCGCGTCCTCGACCGAGTTGACCATCGGCACGACGACGCCGTTGGCGCCTGCGTCGAGGGCCTTCATGATGTGGTCGGGCGCGTTCCAGGGCACTCGCACGAAGGCGGGCGTCCCGGTCACCTGCAGCGCCTGCAGCATGGGCACCAGCGCGTCGTAGCCGATCAGCCCGTGCTGCATGTCGAGGCAGACCCAGTCGAAACCGGCGCGTCCCATCAATTCGGCCGCGAAGGGCGAGGGGATGACGCACCAGCCGCCGATCGTGGGCTGGTCGCCGGCGAAGACCTCCCTCAGCCTCATGCCGGCCTGACGCTGGCGTTGACCAGGTTGATCAGCTCCTCTCCGGCGAGCGCGCGGTCCACGTTGGCGCGCACCACCTCGAGCACGCGCGCCTGCGCCTCCTCGGTGGCGCCGCCGATGTGGGGCGACAGGAACACGTTGTCGAAGGTGCGCAGCGGCGAGTCCTTGGCCAGCGGTTCGGTCTCGTACACGTCGAGCGCGGCTCCGGCGATACCGTCCGCACGGAGCGTCCTGACCAGCGCCGCCTCGTCGACCACCGGCCCCCGGGCCGCGTTGACCAGATATGCGGTCGGTTTCATCAGACCCAGCGCCTCCTCATCGATAAGTCCTCGGGTGTCGCGATCGAGCGGCGTGTGCACGCTGACCACGTCGCTCTCCCGCAGCAGCTCGTGGAAGGAGACCTGCCGCGCGCCCAGGAACCCCTTGGGCACGACATCGCAGAAGAGCAGACGCGAGCCGAAGCCGGCGATCCGGGCGGCCACGGCGCTGCCGACGTTGCCCAGGCCCACGATGCCCACGGTGAGACCGCCCAGCTCCCGGCCCCGCATCCCCGGGTACGGCCACTCACCCTGCCGCATGCGGCGGTCGCCGTACGCGCCCTGGCGGATCAGGTTGAGGATGGCCATCACGACCCAGTCGGCGACCGCGTCACGGTTGTACCCGGCGCAGTTGGCGACAGGGATGCCGAGCTCGGCGGCCGCCCGGTGATCGACGACGTCGAAGCCGACCGAGGGCATCTGGATCAGCCGGCAGCGGCCCATCAATTCCAGCACGTCGCGGCTCAACCTGTGCTTGTGACGCTGGTCGCCGATGATGACGTCGGCATCCGCGGCCAGCCGCTTCAGCTCCTCGGGGACAGGCGGCGGCGGTGCCTCCACGACCTCCGCGCGCTCCCCAAACCAGCTCTGCACCATCTCCCGATCCCAGGGGCTCAGCAGGAGGACGCGCTCGGGCACGAGATCGAGGCTAGCAGTTCGAAAGGACGCCTCGCGGGGACTGCCGGTTCTCGGGTCCCCCTGCTACAGTGGCGCGTGCGCCCGGTCGGCGGGCGGCGGTCGCGGCGGTCGGCTTCATCTTCTCGAGTAGACCCTGCGACTTCTCAGGGTTTTCTCGAGAAGAGGAGCAAGCGATGCCCGAGGGCACCATCAAGAAGCTGGTCCAGGACCGGGGATTCGGGTTCATCTCGTCCGAGGACGGCCGGGACTACTTCTTCCACCGCAGCGGTCTCGACAACACCATCAACTTCGACAGCCTCACCGGCGGTGAGCGGGTCGAATTCGAGATCGAGACGAGCCAGAAGGGCCCTCGCGCCCACCGCGTCCGGCTCACCTAGCCGCAGCTCCGACCGGGCCCGGGGCCGCGGCAGTTCAGTCGCCCCGGGCTCCTCTCAAACGGAGCCACCGTAGACTCGGCGGCGATGGCTGACCAAACGCCAGAGCTGATCGTCTTCAGCGATTACGTCTGACCCTGGTGCTACATCGACTCGGTTCGAGTCGAACGGCTGGAGCGAGAGCACGGCCTGCGCGTCACCTGGCTCCCGTTCGAGCTGCACCCCAACGTCCCGCCCGAGGGCATCCCGCGCGAGCGCTACTTCGGCAGCGGCCGGTCCGAGCAGATGCGCGCCCACCTGCAGGCGGCGGCGGCCGAGGCCGGCCTGACCATGGAGTCGCGCGACATCCTCATCAACTCCCGGCGCGCCCTGGGCGCGGCCGAGTTCGCCCGCGAGCGCGGCCGGTTCGACGTCATGCACAAGGCGCTCTTCGAAGCCCACTGGCAGCGGACGGGCCGGCTCGAGGAGATCGAGGACCTGAAACGCATCGGCGCTTCGGTGGGCCTCGATGCCGGGGAGCTGGGCCGGGCGCTCGAAGAGGGCCGGTACGAACCGGTGATCGATGACAACCGGCGCCAGGCCGAGGCCGCCGGCATCAACGCCATCCCTGCCCACATCTTCGGGCGCCGCTACCTCGTCGTCGGCGCGCACCCCTATGAGCTGTTCGAACAGGTCCTGGAGCGACTGGCGGCGAGCTAGGCAACCTCTCGGCTGTGACTAGGCGGTGGCCGCGACCTCCGCGTCGGCCGCGTCGAGCGCCGCGTCGAGCGCCTCCACGCCGGATTCCAGGTCGGCCTCGGTGATGTTGAGCGGCGGCGCCAGCACGACCAGGTTCCAGCGCACGAGCGGGCTCACCTTCCGCTGGTTGAGGACGCGCCTGACGGCGGCCATCGCCGGGGTCAGGGGAGCCTCGGTACGCTGCGGCGAGAGCGGCTCGCGGGTTTCCCGGCTGCGCACCAGCTCGATGCCCGCCAGCAGCCCGAGGCCCCGCACCTCGCCCACGCTGGGATGCCTCTCGGCGAGCCCCTGCAGGCGCTCCATGAGCGTCTTCCCAAGCTCCGCCGCCCGCTCGTCCAGGCGCTCCTCGAGGTACACCTCCAGCGTCGCGCAGCCGGCGGCGCAGGCGAGGGGATGCGCCGCATAGGTGAGGCCTCCTCCCAGGTAGGCCTCGTCGAAGTAAGCCGCCACCCGGTCGGACACGATGGTCGCTCCAAGCGGCACATAGCCGCTGGTGATGCCCTTGGCGACGGACATGATGTCGGGCTTGACGCCCCAGTGCTCGGAGGCGAACCAGCGGCCGGTCCGGCAGAAGCCCGTGATCACCTCGTCGAAGATCAGCAGCACGCCGTACCGATCGCAGATCTCGCGCACCCGCCGCAGGTAGCCGTCGGGCGGCACCACGAGTCCGGAGAGTCCGGTGATCGGCTCCATCATCACTGCCGCCACCGTCTCGGGTCCCTCGCCGGCGATCACCTGCTCGATGGCGTCGGCGCAGGCGAGCGTGCAGGCGGGACGGTCGCCGCAAAGCGCGCAGCGGTAGCGGTACGGGTCCAGGGCCTTCACGAAGCCGGGCGCCGCCGGCTCGGCGTAGACCCGCCGGTTCTCGCCCGTCGCCGAGATGGCGCCCAGCGTCGACCCGTGGTAGCTCTGGTAGCGCGTCACGATCTTGAGCCGGCCGGTGGCCAGCCGGGCGATCCGGATCGCATACTCGTTGGCCTCGGCGCCGCCGTTGGTGAAGAAGGTGCGGTCGAGGTCGCCGGGCGCCACCTCGGCGAGCATCTCCGCCAGCCGCGCCGCCGGTGGATTGGCGAAATTGGGGCCGATCACCGGCAGAACCTCGGCCTGCCGCTTGATCGCCTCGACGACCCTCGGATGGGTGTGCCCGATGTTCATATAGGCGAGCTGGCCGCCGAGGTCGAGCCAGCGACCGCCCTCGGCATCGGTGAACCAGGAGCCGGAGGCGGAGGTGATGGTGAGCGGCTGCAGCGGACCCTGAACCGCCCAGGGATAGAGGCGGCGATCGCTCGGTGCCACGGTCCCGATGATAGGCCGGGGGCGGCGCGCCGGGCCGATAGGCCGGGACTCCCCGGCAGCCCTTGCGGGCTGCCTAGCAGGCGTAGTCCTGGTCGAGCCCGTCCACGTACTGGACCAGCCAGACCGGCGCGCCCGTGATCGAGCGGCCGCACCAGCTGGGCGCCTCGGCGGCGGAGGCGGCGCCGGCCACCCAGTTGGCGTCCAGCCGAGCTGGCGACCAGGTGCCCATGAGCTGCGCCCACTGCGCGCTGGTCGAGTAGATCCCGACCGCGCCGGCGCCCTGGAAACGGTCGACCAGGCCCTGGATCGCCGCCTGGTTGAGCGTCAGATCGGAGGTCGACCAGGAGTTCGCGGTCTCCACGTCCAGCCACCACACGGGAGGCGCCACTCCCTGCGCCGCCGCGTACGAGATGTCCCCGGCCGCCTCGCTGCAGCCGATGGCGTAGGCCTGCCGCTGGGCCCTGCCGCCCGCAAAGGCCTCGGCCGCGCTCGAGCATTCGGATGTGATCCGGTTGGCGTAGGCCCGCGCGTAGCCGGTGTTGACGTAAACGCCGCCGTTGTGGCTGCTGGCGTACTCGGCGGCAAGGCAGGAGTTCTGGCTGAAGGGCCGCCCGGATGTGGCGGCGATGACGCCGAAGGCGCCCCGCGGCGGGGTGCCGCACTGCCCGACCGAATCGTCGTAGCCGGTGGTGCCCGCCGGGTAGGGGTCCACCGCCGCAGACGCCGCGGCGGTGCTGAGCAGGAGCGAGCCGAGGGCGACGGCGGCAGCGGCGAGGAGGCGGGGCACGGGATCCACGCTGATCGAGATGTCCGACGGGCCGCGGACCGGATTCTGAAGACTTGTTAAGGCGGCCTGGCGTCTATTCTTGCCGGAAGTGGCCGGCCTGGTGGACACGCTGCATGGGATCGTGGGAGACCAGCACGTCCTCAGCGGCGACCTTGCCGAGGAGTACGGCCACGACGCCACCTTCATGGAGCACGGGCTGCTCTGCGCCGTCCGCCCGGCGGGCACGGAGGAGGTGTCCGCGGTGGTCCGCGCCTGTGCCGAGACAGGCACCCCAATCGTCGCCCGCGGCGGCGGCACCAGCCTGGTCGGCGGACCGGTGCCGCTGGAAGGCGGCGTGGTGCTCAGCCTGGAGCGCCTGAACCAGCTTGTCATCGACGCGCCCAACACGGTCGCCATCGCGGGCGCGGGCGTGATCACCGCCGACCTGGACCGGGCCGCCAACGAACATGGCCTGATGTACCCGCCCGATCCGGCCAGCATCGAGCTCTCGTCGATCGGTGGCAACGTGGCGTGCAACTCGGGTGGGATGCGCTGCGTCAAGTACGGCGTCACCGCCGACTACGTCACAGGGATGACCGTGGTGCTCGCCGACGGCAGCGTGCTCGAGCTGGGCGGCCGGCTCCGCAAGCGGTCATCCGGATACCGGCTGCTTCAGCTCTTCATCGGCTCCGAGGGAACGCTCGGCATCGTGACCCAGGTCATCGTCAAGCTGGTCCCCCTGCCCAGGCACCGGGCGACCGCGATGGTCGGGTTCAGGACCGTCGAGGACGCCGCCAGGGCGGTCGCCCGCGCCCTCGCCGCCGGCCACTTCCCGGCCGCCATCGAGCTGCTGGAGCGGAACGCGATCGACCTCGTCAGCGACCGGCTGCCTCCCGGCTTCGAGTCGGAGGTGGAGGCGGTGCTGATCGTTGAGCAGGACGGCAGCGACGAGGAGTTCGTGCAGATCGACCTGATGAAGATGGTCGAGGTTCTGGACGGCGTCGACGACCGGGTGGCCCAGACGCCGCTGGAGCGGACGCGCCTGTGGGACGCCCGCCGCTCCTTCGGCAAGGTCCTGATGTCGATGCCCAAGAACTTCTTCGCCGAGGATGTGGCGGTGCCGATCTCCGAGATCCCGGAGATGGTGCGGCGCGTGCAGGAGCTGGGCCGCCGGACCGGGCTTCGCATCGCCACCGTCGGCCACGCCGGGGACGGCAAC
This sequence comes from uncultured Actinomycetes bacterium, assembly GCA_964383855.1. Classification (GTDB taxonomy): domain Bacteria; phylum Chloroflexota; class Dormibacteria; order Dormibacterales; family Dormibacteraceae; genus CAZHAC01. The sequence continues at coordinate 14,595 of CAYLIP010000044.1, forward strand.
CTCCACCCGACCTTCCTCTTCACCGATGACCAGCGCCACCTGGTCAGCGGGGCGGCGGCGCAGCTCTTCCGCGATGCGCTCGAGCTGGGCGGCTCGATCTCGGCCGAGCACGGCCTGGGGGCGCTCAAGCGCGACTACGCCGAGGTCGAGCACGGCGCCCCCGCGCTTGCGCTGATGCGCCAGCTGAAGTCGCTGCTCGACCCGGCCGGGCTGCTCAACCCGCACAAGGTCTTTCCCGAGCTGCCGGCGGACGACGAGTTCCTGAACCAGATGTCGGGCTGGATTCCCGACCCCAACCGCCGGCCGCGGCGGGCCGAGCTGGGTCTGTAGGGAAGGCGAAGGCGCGGGCGCCCGCACATGTGCGTTTCTGGGCCGCAGATGAGCCCAGGCGCCCGCACATG
>CAYLIP010000044.1:15095-21798 GCA_964383855.1 uncultured Actinomycetes bacterium
GGCGCCCGCACATGTGCGTTTCTGGGCCGCAGATGAGCCCAGGCGCCCGCACATGTGCGTTTATGGGCCGCTCGGGGTCAGGACCGGGCCCAGGCGGCCTCCAGCGCGAGCGCCGTCTCGACCAGCTCCGCCTCCCGGCCAAAGCGCCCGACCACCTGCACCCCGACCGGGAGACCGGCGGAGGGCGCGGGCAGAACGATCACCGGGTGGCCGGTGAGGTTGAAGGGTCGCGTGAAGGCCAGCAGCCGCCCTCGGGGCACCGCCTCCCCGATCACCGGCGCCACGAACGGCGCGGCCGGCAGCAGGAGGGCGTCGAGCCCGGCGGCCTCCATCGCCTCCTCGGCGGCGGCGCGGAGCCGGGACTGCTCCAGCAGGGCGCCGACGTAGCTGGAGCGGGGGACGTCCTCGCCCGAGCGCAGCAGCGCCCGCACGTCCTCGCCGTACTTCTCGGGCACCGTCGCCAGCCAGTGCCGGTGGTAGGCGAGCGCCTCGGTCAGGAGGATCACGAGCCCGGCGTCGTGCATCCGCTCCCGGTCCGGGAACTCGACCTCGGGCACTCCCCTGGAGACGTGGCGCCAGGCCTCGGAGGTGGTCTCGTCCAGTCCCGCGATCCAGCCTCCGGGGAGACCCAGCCGGAGCTCCCCGAGCGGCCGCACATGCGCCGGGACGAGCTCCGTCAGCTCGCTCATCGACTCCAGGGCGGCGGCCGCCGTCCTCACGTCGGGCGCCAGCGGTCCCAGCGTGTCCAGCGACCGCGAGAGGGGGATGACCCCCTCGGTGTCGACCGTCCCGATGGTGGGCTTGAACCCGACCACCCCGCAGAAGGCGGCCGGGATGCGGATCGAGCCCCCGGTGTCGCTGCCCAGGGCCCAGTCGCACATGCCCGTGGCCACGGCGACCGCGGAGCCGCCAGACGAGCCACCGGCCACCCGCTCGGGATCCTGCGGGTTGCGGACGGGTCCGAAATGGGGATTGGCGCTGGTCGCGCCGTAGGCGAACTCGTGGAGATTGGCCTTGCCGACCACGACCGCGCCCGACTTCCGGCGCATCCACTCCACGACCGGCGCGTCGCGCTCCGCGACCACGTCGGGCAGGATCACGCCCCCGGCCGTGGTCACCGTGCCGCGGACGTCAACCAGGTCCTTGACCGCGACCGCGGGACCGTCGCCCGCCTCCTCGGTCAGCGAGATGAAGGCGTTCAGGTGCGCAAGCTCGCGCGCCCGGCGCCTGGCGGCCTCTGCCTCCAATCCTGCGGCCCTCCTATCGGTCGGGCGGCAGCCCGAGATGCTTGAAGAGGAACCCCGAGATCAGGCGGTAGGCGCGAAGCTGGTTGCCGCGCTTGCTGAAGTCGTGGCCCTCATCCTCGAAGACCGTGTACTCGACTTCCCGCCCGAGCCCGCGCAGCGTCTCCACCATCTGGTCCGACTCCGGCTTCACCACCCGCGGATCGTTGGCGCCCTGGAGCACCAGGAGGGGCGCGCGGATGCGCTCCACGTAGGTGATCGGGGAGCGCTCCATGAGGAACTCCCGGTCCTCGTCGGGGTCGCCGACCCATTTCTTCATGGAGTCCCGCCAGTGCGGCGGGACGGCGCGGGCGAAGGTGACGAGGTTGGCCGGGCCCACCAGGTCGACGCCGCAGCACCAGTAGTCGGGCAGCCGGGTCATCGCCGAGAGGGTGGCAAAGCCGCCGTAGCTGGCGCCGTACACGGCGATCCGGCCGGCGTCGGCCCAGTCCTGCTCGCGCAGCCACCGAGCGGCATGCTCGATGTCCTTCAGGTCGTCGCCGCCCCAGTCCCGGTGGATGAGCCGCTGGTAGCTCTTGCCGTAGCCGGCGCTGCCGCGGATGTTGGGCGCCAGCACGGCGACGCCGCGGCTGAGCAGGTACTGGTAGGCGGGCGAGCTGCGCGTGACCTGCGTGCGCTCCTGCGTCTCCGGACCGCCGTGGATCGAGAGCAGGACGGGCAGCTTGCCGGTCGCACCGCGGGGCCGGTAGAGCCATGCCGGGACCTGCCGGCCGTCGAAGGTCGGATAGTGCACGAGCTCCGGCTCGACGAGATCCTCCTCGGGGATGCCGCCCAGGAAGCTCTCGGTGATCCGCGTCACGGCGCCCGTCTCCAGGTCGGCGACGTAGACGTCGAAGGGACGGGTGCCGGTTCCGACCAGCGCCGCCACGCGGCGCCCGTCGGGCGAGAAGGCGAACTGCAGGCAGACGCCGCGCGGCAGTTCGGGGGCGGGCAGCTCGCGGCCGGTCTCGACGTCGAGAACGTGCAGGATCGAGTAGCCGTTCTCGTCGACGGTGAAGGCCAGCCGCGTCCGGTCCCCGGACATGGCCGCGTGCTCCACGCCCCAGTCGCCCTGCCAGAGGGCGCTGCGGTCGCCGGTCTCGAGGTCGATCGTCTCCAGGTAGGCGAACTCCTGGTCGCGGTCGGTGATGTTGATCAAGCGGGCCCCGTCGGCCGCGAAACCGACGGGGCCGTTGACCTGGTCGCCCTCGTGCGGCGTGAGGTCGCGGGTCTCCCTCGAGTCGAGATCGAGAAGGTGGACGTGCTGCTCGGTGTTCCCGATCACGTCCACCACCGCCACCCGCCGCCCGTCCGGGTGCCACGCCCCGCCGTAGAACTTGCCGCCCGGACGGTCGAGCACCAGGGAGTACTCTCCCTCGACCACGTCAAGCTCGTAGAGGGTGACGTCGGTCGGGCGCTCCTGGTTGCCGGAGACCAGCATCCTGCGGCCGTCGTCGGCGACCGGCCCGACCGCGTACTGGACGCGCGGGTTGTCGGTGACCGGGCGGGGCCATCCACCCGCGTCGGGGAGCAGGTTGATCTGCCACTGCTCGGCGCCGCGCTGGTCGAGCTCGAGAACGAAGCCGGAGGGCGTCCACCGGTGATGGCGGACGGCCTCCTCCTCCTGCGTCGTCAGCTGCCGCGGCCAGCCACCCTCGACCGGCGAGGCCCAGAGGTTGAACTGGCCGGAGCCGTCGTGCGTGTAGGAGACGAAGCGGCTGTCCGGAGAGAAGTCAAGGTTGTTGAGGAAGTACCAGCGCCGGAGCGCGAAGAACTGCTCGAAGCGGGGGCGTGCCCCGGCGCGCACCGCGGTCGTCACGAACGGCCGCCCCCGAAGAGCCGCTTGATCCGGTCCCAGAGGACGGCGAAGAAGAGTGAGAGGGCGTTGACCGGCTTGGCGGGCGCCGGTGGCGCCGCGGCCGGCGCGGGGGCCGGGGCCGGCTTCACGCCGCTCTCGGCCCGGCCCTCACCCAGTCCCTCGGCCATGACAGGCGCCTCGGCCGAGCTCACCTCGGCCGTCCCGGATGCCGCGGCGGCCGGGGCTCCGGCCCCCGCCCCGGCGGGACCCTCCAGCCGCTCCTTGATGCAGGCGGCCATCTGGGAGACCAGCCGGCGTGAGACGTCCTCCATGACGCCGCGGCCGAAGTTGGCGACGCGGCCGGCGACCGTGTAGTCGGTGGCGAGCACGACCTCTGACCCTGACCCCGCCTCGGCCACGGTCATGATCGCCTTTGCCTGCGCCGAACCCGGGCCCGTCGTCTCCTTGCCGCTGGCCTCCAGCACCGCCCTGCGCAGGCCGGCGTCCCGCTCGACGATCCGGGCGGTGCCGTTGTAGGCAACTGTGATCGGACCGACCTTGATCTTCACCTTGCCCTTGAAAGTCTCGGGGTCGACGACCTCGGAGAGCTCGGCGCCCGGCATGCACTGGACCACGCGGTTGACGTCCACCAGGAAGGCGTAAACGGTGTCGGGCGGGGCGGCCACCTCGAATCGGTTCTCGATCTGCATTTGCGCCTAAATTAGCGCGAAGATAGGTCGCGACGGGTATCGCCCTTGTTCTGGCTTTGGTTGGGGTTTCGCCGTCAGACCGTCCGGGGTCCGGTCGGCCGGCCGCAGCGAACATCCTCTTGGAGGTAGCGCATGAAGCTGAAGGTTTCCACGACTATCAACGGACGCGGCCGCGAGGACGAGGTCGAGCCCAGGCTGCTGTTGGTCCACTACCTCCGCGACGTCGCCGGGCTGACCGGGACCCACGTCGGCTGCGACACCAGCCAGTGCGGCGCCTGCACCGTGCTGGTCGATGGCCAGGCCGTGAAGTCCTGCACGATGTTCGCGGTTCAGGCCGAGGGCCGCGCGGTCACCACCATCGAGGGCCTGGCCAACGGCAACCAGCTGCATCCGCTGCAGCAGGCGTTCTGGGACGAGCACGGACTCCAGTGCGGCTACTGCACGCCCGGCTTCATCATGGCTGCCAAGTATCTCCTCGACACCAACCCCGACCCCACCGAGGACGAGATCCGCAAGGGCCTGGAGGGCAACCTCTGCCGCTGCACCGGGTACGTGAACATCATCAAGGCTGTCCAGTCGGCGGCTCGGCAGATCGGCGGGTCGGCGGCGCAGCCGGCAGCGGCCACCGCCAGCACCACGAGCGGGAGCTGACGCCATGGCGATCACGACCATGATCGGCGCCAAGATCCACCGCCGCGAGGATCCGCGGCTGGTCAGCGGCCATGGCCGCTACATCGACGACTTCAAGCGGCCGGGCACGGTGCATGCGTCATTCGTTCGCAGCCCCTACGCCCATGCCAGGATCAACTCCATCGACCCCGGCGAGGCCCTTCGGGCGCCGGGAGTGGTCGCCGTGCTCACGGCGCGCGACTTCGACGGCGTCCTGAGCGGTACGGCGCCGGTCGCGCCCGCCTTCGTGGCCGAGAAGAAGACGGTGCCCGACCGGCTGCCGATGGCCCGCGAGGAAGCCGTCTACCAGGGCGAGCCGGTGGCCATGGTCATCGCCGAGGAGCGCTACCAGGCGGCCGACGCGGCAGGCCTCGTGCACGTGGACTACGAGCCGCTGCCCGCGGTCATGGACCTCGAGAAGGCGATGCGGCCGGACAGCCCGAAGGCTCACCTGGACCTCCCCGACAACATCTGCTGGGACCTGACCTACAACGCCGATGCGGACGCCGCCTTCGCCGAGGCGGAGGTGACCGTCAAGGAGCGCATCTGGCAGCAGCGCCTGGCCCCGACGGCGATGGAGCCGCGCGGCGTCATGGCCGAATACTCGCCCGACGACAACCAGATGACGATCTGGATCTCGAGCCAGAACCCACACTTCATCCGGCTCTTCGTGGGCGGCGCCCTGGGCATGTCCGAGAGCCGGGTGCGCGTCATCTCGCCCGACGTCGGCGGCGGATTCGGCAGCAAGATCAGCCCCTACTCAGAGGACTACCTGGTCCCGGCGGCAGCCAAGGTCACGGGCCGGCCGGTGAAGTGGATCGAGACCCGCACCGAGTCGCTCCAGGTCACCACGCATGGTCGAGGCCAGTACTTCGACATCGAGGTCGCCGGCAGGCGCGACGGCACCCTCCTGGGCATGAGGGCGACGCAGTACCTCGACGCGGGCGCTTACGTGGGAACCTTCGGCGCCTTCCAGGCCTGCGCCATCCTGCTGGCGGGCGGCGCCTACAGGTGGAAGCAGATCGCGGGCCGGACGGTCGGCGTCCTCACCAACAAGGTCGCCACCGACCCCTACCGGGGAGCGGGCCGGCCGGAGGCGACGCACCTGGTCGAGCGGATGGTCGACATCTTCGCGCGCGAGATCGCGATGGACCCGGTCGCCATCCGCAAGAAGAACTTCGTCCAGCCCTCGGAGTTCCCGTACACCCAGAACTTCGGGCTGGTCATGGACTCCGGCAACTACGAGGGCGCCATGGACAAAGCGCTGGCGCTGGCCGGCTACGAGGACTTCCGGCGCGAGCAGGAGGCGGCGCGCGGCCAGGGTCGATACCTGGGAATCGGCGTCAGCTCGTGGATCGAGATCTGCGGGTTCGGGCCCTCGGCGGCCACGGCCCCGGCCACCGGTGGCATCGCCCTGGTCGAGTCGGCCCACGTCCGGGTCTTCCCGACCGGCTCGGTCACCGTCTACACGGGCACGCACTCGCACGGCCAGGGCCACGAGACGACCTTCGCGCAGATCGTCGCCGACACGCTCGGCATTCCCTATGACGAGATCGAGATCCGGCACGGCGACACCGGCGAGGGCACGTCGTTCGGCTACGGCACCTACGGATCGCGCTCGCTCGCGGTCGGCGGCATGGCCGTCCGGCGCGCCGGTCAGAAGGTCGTCGACAAGGCCCGGCAGATCGCGGCCAACATGTTCGAGGCGGCGCCCGAGGACGTCGTCTTCGACCAGGGCAAGTTCTACGTCAAGGGCTCGCCCGACAACGCCAAGGCGATCCAGGAGGTGGCCTTCGCCGCCTATGGAACCGGCCTGCCCGAGGGCATGGAGCCGGGGCTGGAGGCGGTCAGCTACTTCGATCCGCCCAACTTCGTCTGGCCCTTCGGCACCCACGTCTGCATCGTCGAGGTCGACCCCGATACCGGCGGCGTGGACCTGAAGAAGTACGTCGCCGTCGACGACTGCGGCAACGTGATCAATCCCATGATCGTCGAGGGCCAGCTCCACGGCGGCATCGCCCAGGGCATCGCGCAGGCGCTCTTCGAGGAGGTCGTCTACGACGACGAGTCGGGGAACCTGAAGACAGGCACCTTCACCGATTACATGGTGCCGACGATGAACGAGATGCCCCCGATCTCGCTCGGCAGCCAGGTCACCCCATCGCCAAGCAACGAGCTGGGCGTCAAAGGCATCGGCGAAGCGGGCACGATCGCGGCCAGCGCGGCCGTGATCAACGCCATCG
>CAYLIP010000045.1:0-20508 GCA_964383855.1 uncultured Actinomycetes bacterium
GGTCGAGCGCGGCGCCGGCTCCGCGGCGGGCACGGCGGGCGAGCGCGGCGCCGCGCTGGCCGGCGACGGCGAGCCGCTCTGGGTTCCGGCGCCGGCCGTCGCCGCCCGCAATCCGATCGGGGCAGGCGACTGCTTCGCCGCCGTATTCGGCGCCGGACTCGAGGCCGGCCGGCCGCTGCGGAAGCTGTTGGAGGAAGCGGTCCGGGTGTCGGCGGCGAGCGTCGAGCAGGCGGTGCCGGGCGACTTCGATCCCCGCCGGGTGCTCGAGCTGGCGAGGCAGTCAGCGGGCTGACGCCGCCCATGATTTCCCGCCGGGAAGGGCTGGCCGGCGGCGCCGGCTACCGGGCCGCCCGGCCCGTGCTGTGAGCGACTACCTGCTCGGAATCGACGTTGGGACGTCGTGGGTGAAGGCGGCGCTGGTCACGCCGGATGGCGGCGAGCAGCCCGCGCAGCGGGTGGCGACGCCCTGGCGCCAGGTGCCGACCGGAGCCGAGGCCGACCCCGAGCACCTGCTGGAGACGGCGATCGAGGCGGCGCGGCGGGCGTTGCTGGTCGCCCCCAGGCGGCCTCGCGTGCTCGCCATCGGCGTCACGGGGATGGCCGAGTCGGGCGTCCTGCTCGATGCCGCCGGCCGCCCGGTGGCGCCGGTGATCGCCTGGCACGACAGGCGCGGGGCGCTGGAGGCGGAGCGCCTGGCGGCCGACCTGCCCGGGTTTGCAGCCCACACCGGGCTGCCTCCATCCCCCACCTGCTCGCTGGTCAAGCACGCGCACCTGGCGGCCGAGCACGGACTCCGCGGCCGCCGCTGGCTCAGTGTCCCCGAGTGGATCGTGCACCGCCTGGGCGGTGAGATGGTGGCCGAGCTCTCGCTCGCCGCCCGTACCGGCTACCTCGATCTCGCGCCCCGGGCGTGGTGGGGGGAGGCCCTGGCCTGGGCGGGCGCCGCCCCGGATTTCCTGCCCGAGCCGGTGGTGGCGGGAACGTCCTGCGGCCGCGCCCGCCTGCCCGGGGCGCGGGGCGCCGTGCTCACGGTGGCGGGCCACGACCATACCTGCGCCGCCCACGGCGCCGGAGCGACCGGGGAGGGCGTGGTGCTCGACTCCTGCGGGACGGCCGAGGCCCTGGTGCGGGCGCTGCCCGCACCAGTCGCCGAGGCGGTTGTGGCAGCGGCGGTGGGCCGCGGGCTAAACGTCGGCTGGCACGTGCTGCCCGGCGTGATGTCCATGATCGGCGGATTCCCGAGCGGAAAGCTGCTGGCCGGGATCGACCTTCAATCGGCGGCCGCGGAGCCGGTCCTGGCCGCGCTGGCGAGCAGGGCGGCCGCGCTCCTGGCGGCCATGGACGATCTTGCCGGCCACCACGCGCGGATCGTCGTGACCGGCGGCTGGGCCCGCGAGGCCGCCTTCCAGCGCTCCCGCCGGCGGGCCTTTGGAGAGCACGTCACGGCCGCCGCCGGCGAGGCTGGGGTGCTGGGCGCTGCGCTCCTCGCCGGAAGGGCCGCGGGCCTGATCGACACCTCCTCTCAGGTCAAACGGTGAGGAGGCCCGCCTCGGGCCTGCCGCTGTGAAGCCCTAGGACAGATGGGGAGCCGGCGTTCCCGGCTCGTGCAGCAGGTTCTCGATCCGGTCCACGCCCTTGACCTTCCGGACGCGCTTGACGACCTTCTCGGGCTCCTCCACCTCGCCGATCAGCACGACCACGCCGTTCTGCGCGGACACGTTCACGCGACCGTTGTACTTGGGGTCGGCGTTCAGGTAGGTGTAGACCTTCTCCGACAGGGTCGCATCGTCGTACTCCCGCGGTCGCACCGCGGAGATGGCTTCGGCGGGCATGGCCAGTCCGCGATCGGCGGCCATCTCGGCCGCGACGGCGGCCGCTTTGCGGCCACGCCGGATGAAGGAGTTGGCTCGGTCCTGCGCCAGGTGGCGGCGGCGGCGGCCCTGATCGGGGTCGAAGAAGTAGGCGAACGCGGCGCCGGCGGCGCCGATCATGGCGAGTCGTGTGAGCTTCATCTCCTCCTTGGTACGCCCCCGCGAGCAACAACGGGCGCAAAGCGGGCGGCCGGCAACCCGGGCGGGTTAGCCTGCATCGAGGTGGATTTCCTGATCTGGATTCACCTTGTCGGCGCCGCCCTCTGGCTGGGGGGACTGGTCACCCTCGCCGTGGCCGTGGTGGTCGCGTTCCGCTCGCTTCCGCGTGAGCAGGCGCGCTCTTTCGTGCGCAATGCCGGTCGGGCGTTCGCCGGGCTGGCCGCGTTCGCGTGGCTGCTCCTCGCCATCAGCGGGCTGACGCTCGGCGCTCAGCGCCACTGGTCCCAGCTGGTGGTCGAGAAGGTCGGCCTGGCGGCCGCCGTCGTGCTGGCGACGATCGCCCACACGCTGCTGGGCATGCGCACCAGCTCCCGGGCCGCGGTCATGACGTCGCGCGTTCTCTCCGTGCTGATCCTGCTGGGAACGCTCTACCTCTTCTGGTTCGGCGTCCGGCTGGCGGCATGAGCGCCTCGCGAGCCGTCCGGGTGGCCGCCGAGTGAGCACCCGGCCGGCGGCCCGCTTTCCCTCCCACCTCGACGTCGACGCCGTCCTCCGCGACGGCTCGACCGTCCACATCCGGCCGGTGGTGCCCGACGACCGCGAGGCGCTTGGGAAATTCCTGCAGGGTCTCTCGGCGGAGTCGCGGACCTTCCGCTTCTTCAGCCCGGTGCGCGAGCTGGACTGGGCGGCGCGCACCTTCACCGAGCTCGACTACGTCGACCGCCATGGGCTCCTGGCCCTGCGCGGCGAGCCGGAGGTGATCGTCGGCCACGGGCTCTATATGCGGAGCAGCCCCGACCGCGCCGAGGTCGCATTCGCCGTCGCCGACGGGCTGCAGGGGCACGGCCTGGGCACCATCCTGCTCGGTCACCTCGCCGAGGAGGCGCACCGGGCGGGGATTCCGCTCTTCTACGCCGAAGTCATGCCCGAGAACCAGCGGATGCTCACCGTCTTCCGGGACAGTGGCTTCCCCGCCCGTTCCCGGGTGGCCGGCGGCGTGGTGGAGATCGAGCTGCCGACCTCCCTGTCGCACCGCGCCCTGGAAGCCTTCGAGAGCCGTGAGCGGCAGGCGGCGGTGGCGTCCCTACGGCGCTTCTTCGATGCCGGCTCGATCGCCGTGGTCGGGGCATCGAGCCGGCGTGGCAGCATCGGCGGCGAGGTCTTCGCCAACCTGCTCCGCTCCGGGTTCCCCGGCCCGGTCTATCCGGTCAGCCCCCACCCGGTCGTGCAGTCCGTACTCGCCTACCCCGATGTCGGCAGCATTCCGGGCCCGGTCGAGCTGGTGGTCATCGCCGTCCCCGCCCGCGAGGTGGTGCAGGTCGCGCGCGCCTGCGCGGAGCGGGCGGTGGGGGCGCTGGTCGTGATCTCGGCGGGGTTCGGCGAGGCGGGTCCCGAGGGCCGCGCCATGCAGGAGGAGCTGGTCGGCGTCTGCCGAGCCTCGGGCATGCGCCTGATCGGGCCCAACTGCATGGGCATCCTCAGGACCTTGCCCAACCATCCGCTCAACGCGACCTTCGCGCCCAACGTGCCTCCGCCCGGCGGAGCCGGATTCATGTCTCAGAGCGGGGCGCTGGGCCTCGCCGTCATCGACCACGCCGCTGACATCGGGCTCGGCATCTCGACCTTCGTGTCGGTGGGCAACAAGGCCGACATCTCCGGCAACGACCTGCTCGAGTACTGGGAGGAGGATCCCGAGACCAGCCTGGTGATGCTCTACCTGGAGTCGTTCGGGAACCCGCGCCGGTTCTCCCGAATCGCGCGCCGGGTGGCCCGGCGTAAGCCGATCCTGGCCGTCAAGAGCGGTCGCTCGCCCGCCGGCACGCGGGCCACCTCCTCGCACACCGGCGCCCTCCTGGCCGCCTCCGATGTCACGGTCGACGCCCTCTTCCGGCAGGCCGGCGTGATCCGTGCCGAGAGCCTGGGCGAGCTTTTCGACGCGGCTTCGCTGCTCACCAACGCGCCCCTCCCGCGCGGGCGCCGGGTGGGCATCGTGAGCAACGCCGGCGGTCTCGGCATCCTCTGCGCCGACGCCTGCGAGGCGGGCGGCCTCGAGGTCCCGGCGCTGGAGCCGGCGACCACCGCCCGGCTGGCCGAGTTCCTGCCTCCCGCCGCGTCTCTCTCCAACCCGGTCGACATGATCGCCAGCGCGACCTCCGAGCAGTACGCGCAGGCGATCGCCACCCTGGCAGCGTCACCCGAGGTCGACGCGTTGATCGTGATCTTCATTCCGCCCCTGGCCGAGAAGGCGGGTGAGGTGGTGGCCGCGATCGACAGCGCCGCCACCGCCGGCCGGACGCAGAAGCCGGTCCTGCTCGTGATGATGGACCGGGAAAGCCGCCTCCAGGTCGGCCCGCGGCTGCCCTCCTTTAGCTTCCCGGAGAACGCCGCCCGGGCCCTGGCCATGGTGCAGGGCTGGGCGGAGTGGCGGCAGCGCCCGGTCGAAGAGACCCTTGAGCCGGAGGGTCTGCGGCGCGCGGAGGCTCGTAAGGTCATCGCGCAGTCGCTGGCCGGCGGTGGCGGATGGCTTTCCTTCGGCGACGCCGCGGCCATCCTCGCCGCCTACGGCATCGAGCTCCCGCCCTGGCGAGAGGCGGCAACCGTCAGCGAGGCGGCGGCAGCCGCGCGCCGGCTCGGCCCCGGTCCGGTCGCGCTCAAGGCGACCGGCTCGCAGCTGCTGCACAAGAGCGACGCCGGCGCCGTGGCCCTCGGCCTCCACGGCGACCGGGCGATCCGCAAGGAGGCGGCGGCGATGTGGCAGAGGCTGGAAGCGGCGGGGACGCCGCCCGAGCGCTTTTTGGTTCAGCGGATGGTGGATGCGGGCGTCGAGATGATCGTGGGGGTGGCCCAGGACCCGGTCTTCGGCCCCGTGCTCGCCTGCGGCGCCGGCGGCGCCGCGGTCGAGCTGCTGAAGGACGTCGAGGTCCGGCTCACCCCGCTGGGCCGGGGCGAGGCGCGCGGGATGATCGAGTCGCTCAAGACCTTTCCGCTGCTGGCCGGCTATCGCGGACGGCCGCGCGCCGACGTCGAGGCGCTGACCGACCTGCTCGTCCGGGTGGCGGCGATGGTCGAAGCCCACCAGCAGATCGCCGAGATGGACCTGAACCCGGTCATCTGCGGGCCCGCGGGGGCCACCGTGGTCGACGCGCGGATCCGCATCGCCGACATCCAGCCCCGACCGCCGGAGGGTGCCCGCCGCCGCCATTCGGCCGGCTGAATCGACCGGCCGCTGTAAGCGCGCGGGTGCGGCCACCGGCAGCGCCACCCTCCGCCAAGCGGCGGGGCATGGCGACGTCGAAACGCCGGGGGCGCGCACCGCTGCCCGGAAGGGTGCCGTGGCCGCGCGCGCCGAAAGTTGACCTACCGGTTCGACGACGCCGGCGTGACCGTCAGCACCTCCTGCGAACGAGCCTGGCCTGCGAGCAGCGCCCGCCAGTTGAACAGCCCGGCCACGCTGAACACGGCGAAGATCGCGTAGAGAACGGCGGTCAGCGCCAGGCTCTTGTACAGGTAGAGGCCGATGTAGATGGCGTTGACCGCGATCCAGAGGTGCCAGCACTCGAAGATCTTGCGGGCGGTGAGGAGCAGCGCGACCAGGCTGAGCACCGTCGTCAGGGCGTCCAGGAAGGGAGCCGAATCCCGGATCGAGGCCAGAAACACCGTCCAGCCGGCCGTGGCCAGGGCGGAAACCAGGGCTAGCATGCCGACCTGGAGCAGCGTGACGCGGCCGATCACAAGCTGAGTGCGGCCGGTCCCGCCGCGCAGCCACCAGTACCAGCCAAGCACGTAGAGCAGGACGTAGAGGACATTGAGGCCAGCGTCCGAGAAGAGCCGGGCCTGCAGGAAGACCACAACGTAGAGGGCACTGCTGACGAGCTGGACCGGCCAGTTCCAGATGCTCTCGCGGACCTGGAGCCAGACGCCCCAGGCGCCGGTGATGAACCCGAACGCCTCCAGCCAGTCGAAAGGCAGGAGCCGGGTGACGGAGCCGACCGCGAGCACGACCGAGAAGAGGACCGGGACGCCATAGGCGATCGCCGGCCGCCTGAGGATAAGCACCGCGCTAGGAAAGCATGCCGCGCTAGTCAGGCGCGCTCAGCCGAGACCACGAGCGGCCGAGGGCCCTGCCGGGGAGCCCTCAGACGGCTGCCGGGAGACCTCGAAGCAGCTCCGCGGCGACGTCACCGAACTCGGCGGCCTCGGTCTCGGTCAGCCGGCGCAGGGGTCCCCTGACGTCGGCGGCGATCTTCACGCCCCGGCGCGCGAGCAGCATCTTGAGCGCCGAGTGGAGCGGGTAGCGCTGGATCGCATCTCGAACCTGGCCGCAGCGCTCGGACGCCTCAGCGGAGCGCGTCCGCACGGCCTCCATCACGAGTTCGGGCAGAGCCGAGGCCAGGGCCGAGACGGCTCCGACGGCACCGCGGTCAAGACCGCGGGCGATCAGCGTCTCCGGCCCCACGAAGATCGAGAGACCGTCGATCAGGTAGGGCTCGAAACGATCCCAGGGCGCGTCCGACACCTTGAGCCCGGTCAGGTTGGGGCAGCGCGAGCGGATCTCCGCGATCGCCTCCAGCGGAACCTGGTAGCCGCTGCGGGCGGCGAACTCGTAGATGTAGAACGGCAGCGGGGCACAGGCATCGGCGGCGCCGCAGAAATGCTCGACGATGCTGCGGCCGTCAAGGGCGAAGTAGGGAGGGCCGATCACCGCCACTCCGTCGGCGCCCGCCTCGGCGGCGTGGGCCGCCAGCGCCGCCGTCTCGCGTGTGGTCTGGGCCCCCGCGTGGGCGATCACCGTCAGGCGCCCGGCCGCGGCCTCGACGAAGAGATCGATGACACGCCGCCTTTCGGTCTCGGTCAGAAGGATGCCCTCCCCGGTCGTCCCCATGGCCAGCAGCCCGTCGAGGCCGGCGCCGGCCATGAAGTCGGAGAGCGACCAGAAGGCCGGCTCGTCGAGCCGCTCGCCTTCATCGCGCAGGGGGGTGACGCTGGCGGCCAGGACGCCTGTGATCGGGTGCTCCATGGGAAAACCCTACTCCGGTCTGGACCGGCCTCTCACACCAAGCGGAGCCCGAGCAGCGCGCGGGTCAGAGCCGGCCCAACCGCTGCCCAATCGGCATGGTCAGAGCTCGAAGCCGAGCGTGACCAGCCTCCCCGGCGCCACGGCGAAGTCGAGCCAGCCGTCCGGGTATCGCTCGAAGTGCCCGATCTCCTGTCCGGACTGGTTCAGCACGACCGCTCGGCGGACCGAATGGGGCAGGCGGAGCCGGACCGGGGCCGCCACCGGTGCCCGGTTGAGCAGGCGGACCACGAGCCGCTGGGAGCGTTCGGCCAGCCTGACCGCGCTCACGGCGACATCTCCCTCGAGCTCCAGGAAGGCGTCGTGCAGATTCCCGGGCAGGCGCGCGATCCGGCTCTTCCAGGGCAGCGCGGCAAGGCCCTGGCCGGGGGTTGAGGTTGGCTGAATCGTGGGCCTCCCGAGCTCGCGGAATTGGGACGGCGGGATGTTAACCGAGAGCAGAGCACGAGCCACCCCGAACCGATAGCCCGGGGCCGGCCGTTCGATACTCTTCGAGCACATGACCTCGAGCCTGCTGTCGCTGGTCGCTCACTATGGCTACGCGGCGATCCTGGTCCTGATGGCGGGCGAGAGCTGCGGGCTGCCCATCTCCAGCGAGGTGGTGGTCCCGCTGGGCGGCGTGCTCGCGGCCTCGGGCCAGCTCAACGTGGTCGCGGTGGCGGTCGTGGCCTCGATCGCCAACCTGCTCGGCTCACTGGCCGCCTACGGGCTGGCCGCGCGCTGGGGGCATCCGCTGCTGCTGGGCCCCGGCCGCTACGTCGGGATCCGGCGACACCACGTCGAGATGGCTGATCGCTGGTTCGCGCGCCATGGCCTGCTGGCGGTCTTCGTGGCTCGAATGCTGCCCGTCATCCGCACCTACATCTCGTTTCCGGCCGGCCTGGCCAGGGTGCCGATCGGGCGCTTCATGGGTCTAACGCTGTTGGGCGCCGTCCCCTGGAACCTCGCGCTGGCCTATGCCGGCTACGCGCTCGGGACGCATTACGACCGCGTCGCGCAGTTCATCCAGCGCTTCGGATACCTCGTCGCGGTGGCCGTCGTGGTCATCGTGCTGGCCTGGTGGATTCGTGGCCGGCGGCAGGTCGAGTAGCCGCCAGGCCTCCGCCGGTGGCGACAGGGGATCGCCAAGCCTCCGCCCAAAGCCGCCGGGACTCTTGTCCCATTTACAGGTTCCCCGTCCGGATGCGTCGATAAGGGACTGGTGGGGATGCTGGTTCGATTCCGCGGCATGACCTGGCGCGACTTCTGGGCGGGCGTGGCCGTCGTCCAGGCCCTCTCGCTCGTCTCGCTCTACGTCTGGTTCACCTTCCTGAGGCCGTAGCGCCGCCCAGGCGATTGCCGGGCTCGGCTCGGCCCATTCACCCCGGCTTCCAGCGGACGGCCGAGAGGCGGACGGCCAGCCGGCACGTTGGCATGCCCACAACTTCCCACTTGACACCGCCGTCTGCTCAGCCAAGCTTTAACCCTGCGGCCCTGTCCCGCAGCACGGAGGAGACGACAGATTTGGTTAGGCTGGCGCCCCAAAGAGACGTCGGCAGGTGGGGGTGAAGACGATGGTCATATCGAAGGGTCGGTCGCTGGTGGCGGTGTCGGCGGCGGCTCTGGCCGTGGCCGCGTGCGCGCCCGGAGCCAGCAGTCCGAGCTCGTCGAGCTCGAGCGTTCACGGCGGAAGCGTCTCGGTCATCGGGACCTGGTCGGGCAACGAACTGGCCAACTTTCAGCAGGTCTTGAAGCCCTTCCAGGACAAGACCGGCATCACCGTGAACTTCGAATCGAGCCGAGACCAGGACGCCATCCTGACCACCCGGGTGGCGGCGGGCAACCCACCGGATCTGGCGGCGGCGCCCAGCCCGACGCTGCTCACGCGCTTCGCCCAGCAGAACAAGGTGGTTCCGCTCGAAAACATCGTCGACATGAACACGCTCAAGTCGGAGTACGACAAGAGCTGGCTCGACCTCGGAACCGTGAACGGACACCTGGTGCAGGTCTTCTCCTGGGCCTCTCCCAAGGGCTTCATCTGGTACAACCCCAAGGTCTGGCAGCAGAAGGGTTACCAGGTACCCAGGACCTGGGAAGACCTGATCTCGCTGCAGTCGAAGATGAAGTCGAACGGCGACACGCCGTGGTGCATGGCGGTCGAGAGCGGTGCCGCCTCGGGCTGGGCAGGCAGCGACATCGAGAAGGAGATCGCCCTCAGCCAGCTCGGCCCCAACGGCTATGACCAGTGGTGGAAGGGCAAGCTGAAGTGGAGCTCCCCCGAGGTCAAGCAGAACTGGACCACGTTCGGAACGCTTCTCGGGCCCAACGACAGCAACGTCTACGGTGGGCCCAACTACATCATCAACACCAACTTCGGCGATGTCGGAAACCCGATGTTCCAGACCCCGCCCAAGTGCATGATGCTGAACCAGGCGTCATTCATCACGACCTTCTTCCAGCAGGCCAATCCCAACCTGAAGGCGGGCACCGATTACACCTTCTTCCCGATGCCCGACGTCAACACGAAGTACGCCGGCGCCCGGGTCGTCTCCGGTGACGCCTGGTCGATCTTCCACGACACGCCTCAGGCGCGGGCGCTGATCCAGTACCTGACCACCCCTGAGGCGCAGGCGATCTGGTCCAAGATTCCCGGCAGCGGCAAGATCTCGCCCAACAAGAAGGTGCCCGTGAGCGACTACCCGGACACCATCTCGCAGCAGATCGCACAGGCCACCCTCTCCACGAAGGTCGGCAAGTACGACGCCGGCGACCTGATGCCGAGCGACATGAAGTCGGCCTACTGGACGGCGATCCTCGACTTCATACGGGACCAATCCAAGCTTGATTCGATCCTCGCCAATCTAGACAAGGTGCAGTCGACCGCGTACCAGAACTCCTGAGGTCACCGAGCATGGACCTGAGCCTGCTGCTGTCCGACGGGACGACGCTGGTATTCGTCGTGGTCGCCGTGCCACTGGTGCTCGCCGCCTACATCGTGGGCGGCGAGTACCTGGTGCGGCTCCTTCCCGACCGCCATCGCGGCTCGGTCCGGCCCTGGCTCTGGGTCGGACCGGCCCTCCTCTTCGTGAGCGCCTTCCTGGTCCTGCCCGCGATCGGGACCGTGATCACCAGCCTCGAGAACCACGCGGGCAACTTCGTGGGCCTGGTCAACTACGAGCGCCAGCTCGGCGATTTCCCTTCCGGGGGCGCCTGGACCGCGATTCGGAACAACGTGCTCTGGCTGGTCGTCTACACGCTCTTCGCACTGTTCTTCGGCCTCCTCCTGGCCGTGCTCTTCGACCGCGTTCCCTATGAGAGCGTGGTCAAGTCGATGGTCTTCATGCCCATGGCCATCTCCTCGGTGGCCCTGGCCGTGATCTGGAAGTTCATGTTCTGGTACCAGCCGCCCGGCGCCACCCAGACGGGCACCCTGAACTACGTCGTCGTCAACCTCTTCCGCCACCCGCCCGTGCCCTGGGTGACGGATACGTCGATCAACAACTTCGCCCTGATCGCGGCCGCGGTGTGGGGCATCACGGGCTTCGCCATGGTGATCCTGTCCGCCGCCCTGAAGGGCATTCCGGCCGAGCTGCTGGAGGCGGCGCGCGTCGACGGGGCGGGAGAGATCACCATCTTCCGCCGGGTGATCTTTCCCCTCATGATGCCGACCGTTGTCGTGGTCGGAACCACCCTGGTCATCTTTGCTCTCAAGGCTTTCGACGTCGTCTACGTGATGACCGCCGGAAACTTCGGCACCGACGTTCTCGCCAACCGCATGTACAAGCTGCTCTACCTGTCCGACAACCCCGGCGGGGCGAGCGCGGTCGCGATCGTGCTGCTGCTCGCGGTGGTGCCCGTCCTCATCTTCAACCTTCGCCAGTTCCGCGCCGTGGAGGCCCGGCGGTGAGCGCCGAAGCCGCCGCCCCCTCCGCCCCCGCCGAGCGCCACGACCGCGTCACGCCGCTCTCGCTGGCCGAACGCGTACAGGGAGCCGTCCTCCACATCGTTGTCATCGGACTCACGGTGGCCTGGATGGTGCCGGCCATCGGCCTTTTCGTCAGCTCCTTCCGGCCCTTCACCGCGATCACCGCCAGCGGTTGGTGGACGGCACTCAGCCCGCCCTTCAGCTTCACCGTCGACAACTACGGCAAGGTGCTCGCGAGCAGCAACCTGGGGCACAGCCTGTTCAACAGCTTCATGATCTCGATCCCGGCCACGGTGATCCCGGTGACGGTGGCCGCATTTGCCGCCTACGCCTTCGCCTGGATGCGCTTCCCGGGCCGAGACTGGATCTTCCTTGCGCTGGTCGGCCTGCTCGCCGTGCCTTTGCAGCTCAGCTTCGTCCCCGTCCTCAAGGTGTATGTCGCGATCGGCCTGACGCCCCAGAACTGGGGCTTCGTCGGCGTCTGGCTGGCTCATACCGGCTACGGCTTGCCCTTTGCCATCTACCTGCTCGCCAACTTCTTTCGCGGCCTCCCGTCCGACCTCTTCGAGTCGGCCGAAATCGACGGCGCGGGCACTCTTACCGTGTTCTTCCGCATCGTGCTTCCGCTTTCGGTACCGGCGCTGGCGTCGCTGGTCATCTTCCAGTTCCTCTGGGTCTGGAACGACCTGCTGGTGGCGCTGATCTACGTCGGCGGCACCCAGAACGTGGCCCCGGTGACGGTCACCCTGGCCAACCTGACCAACTCCCTCGGCCAGGGCTATCACCTGCTGACCGCCGCGGCCTTCCTCTCCACACTGATCCCGCTGATCGTCTTCCTCAGCTTGCAGCGCTACTTCGTGCGCGGCATCCTGGCCGGCTCTGTCAAGGGGTAGTCGAAAGAAATGTCATCCGTCACCTACGACCACGTCGTCAAGCGCTACACGGCGGACGTGACCGTCGTCAAAGACCTGAACGTCGAGATCAAGGACCGCGAGTTCATGGTGCTGGTCGGGCCCTCCGGCTGCGGCAAGTCGACCGCCCTGCGCATGCTGGCCGGCCTCGAGACGATCACCGAAGGCAAGATCCGGATCGGGGAAAGGGTGGTCAACGACGTGGCCGCCAAGGACCGGGACATCGCGATGGTCTTCCAGTCCTACGCGCTCTACCCCCACATGAGCGTCTACGACAACATGGCCTTCCCGCTCCAGATGAAGCACATGTCGAAGGGCGAGATCGACAAAAGGGTCCGGGACGCAGCCCGCATCCTCGGTCTCGAGGACTTCCTGAAGCGAAAGCCAAGAGCGCTCTCGGGTGGGCAGCGGCAGCGGGTTGCCCTGGGCCGGGCGATAGTTCGCAACCCACAGGTTTTCCTGCTCGACGAGCCCCTCTCCAACCTCGACGCCAAGCTGCGCGGCCAGACGCGGATCGAGCTGCAGAAGCTGCATCGCGATCTCGAGACGACCTTCATCTACGTCACCCACGACCAGGTCGAGGCGATGACGATGGGCGACCGCATCGCGATCATGAACGCCGGCATCCTTCAGCAGGTGGGCACGCCCGACGACATCTACGACCACCCGGCCAACCTCTTCGTGGCCGGATTCATCGGCACGCCGACCATGAACTTCGTTCCGGTCACCCTTGAGAACGGGTCGGCCACCGCTTCCGGCTTCAAGGTCAACCTGCCCCGCCACGGGGGCGCCGACAAGGCCGTCCTCGGCTTCCGGCCCGAGGCGGTCACCGACAAGCCCAGCGAAGCGGCATCTTTGGACATGGCGGTCGAGGTCGTGGAGCGCCTGGGATCGGATCAGTTCCTCTACGGGCAGGTCGGCGGCGACACCGTGACCGCGAGGGTCGATCCCAGAATGCGCGTCTCCCCCGGCGATCGGGTACGGCTGGGTCTCGACGCGAGGTCGCTCCACCTCTTCGACGCCAAGACCGAGGAGGCGCTGCTCTAGATCGGGCTTGAACTTCCGCCCGGCTCCGAAGCTCTGGAGGCGCGACTCGATTTCGACGCCGCGCGTAAACGGGCCTTCTGGAGGTCGGTGCGCGCCACCCTGGCCCGGCGGGCCCAGGGCCTGCCCGAACTGGAGCGCATGCTGGCGGCGGTCCGGCGGCGGGGGTCCGCTTCTCGCGGCATCCAGGAGATCCCGATCGACCGGATCGTCGGCTCGGCCGACCCCGGCCGCGCCCGCGATTTCGACCCCACCTTCCTGCCCACCAACCGGCACCTGCGCGACCGCTGGTCGCGGATCTACGCGGCTCTGCTCAGGGGCGAGACGGTCCCCCCCATCGACGTCTACAAAGTCGGCGACTCCTATTACGTGATCGACGGGCACCACCGCGTTTCGGCGACGCGCCGCCTGGGCCACAAGCACATCAGCGCCCACGTCGTCGAGGTCCAGACACGGGCACCGGTACCGCCGGACGGTGACGCCGACGCTCTTTTGCGGGCGGCCGAGTATGCGGCCTTCCTCGAGGTGACCGGGCTCGACCGGGTGCGGCCCGAGGCCCGGCTCGAGTGCAGCCGCCTGGGCCGTTACGACGAACTGCTGGGACACGTCCTCGGCCACCGCTACTTCCTGGGTCTGGAGGCCGGGTCGCAGGTGGCGCTGCCGGAGGCTGCGGCAAGCTGGTACGACCACGTCTACCTGCCGGTGATGCGGGCGATCCGGAAGCACGGGCTGCTCGCCCGGTTCTCCGACCTGACCGAGACGGACGTCTACGTCGAGGTCACGCGCCGGTGGCTCGATCTCAGCCAGACGGGCGCCGCAGCGGGTCCGGATGAGGCGGCTCGCCGGCTGCTGCTCGAGCCGGCGAGGCGCTGGTGGCGGAGACGGCGGTCGCTGGCCGTGGGCTGACGGCCTGAGTAAGCTCGGTTGCGCCGTCAGCCGTTCGGGCGCAGGCCGTTGCTCCTACTCAGACGCGCCGGCTCGAAGCCTGCCGCTTCTTGACAGGTTGGGGTCCGTGCATGCGGAAAGGTCGAAGCAGCACGGCCGTCGCTTCCCGCTGTTCATCTTCGAGATGGTGACTTCGACTCGCCGGCTGCGCGTATCAGGGCTCCTGGTCGCGTTGACCCAGCGCACCCACTCCCATCGCGCCATGGGCGTGATGTCCTTCCAGAGTTCCTGGATCTTCCGGGGAGCAGTTGCCAGAGCCGCCTCCAGGTCGCGCGGCACATTCGGCTCCGGCCAGTCGTCGACGGTATTGACTTCGAGGGTCGCGGTGTCGCCCGGGCCAACGCCGGTGGCTTGCCGCAATTCTTCGCGGACCATCATCCAGTGGCCTGAGCAGCCGTCCGGCTCCAGCACCGTCTCGAAGTGATGGCCGTTGATCGTGCCTCTCACCGCAACCTGTCCTCGTGAGGGCAGTTTCTGGCTCGCCGCCGGAGGCAGCCGGAAAATCGTCCATTCGTCGATCGTGCACAGGGCGGCGTCGAAACGAAGCGCCGGCGCGGCCGCGCGCCGACCATTCGCGATCACCTGGTCACGATAGCGAACCGCACCTGGGCCGGACGGGACAGCCGCGGCCGGCGCTTCAGTCGCTGAACTCGAGCGTGGTGGTGATCGCGATGCTGGGCCCGATGCTCCTGGCCACCGGACACCGGCTGGCGTGGAAGCTGTGCGATCGTTCGGCGGCCTCGCGCTTGTCGGGCGGGCAGCCTTTGAGCGAGTAGCGGACCCGGATCCGCTTGATCACCAGCACCTTCTCCTCCAGCACGACGTCGCCTTCCGCTTCGCTGGTCAGCCGGCCCTCGCTGGCGTCGATTCCGCGCGCCTCCAGCGCGCCACCCAGTGTCCCGGTCAGTCAACCGGCCGCGGCGGCGACCACGTAGTCGAGCGTCGTCGCGTGATCCGGATACTGCCCGGGGGCCGTGCCGTAGTGCTCGCGGACCGCGCCGTGGGTCCCGAAGACCACAGGCTGCGATTCGGCCGGCAGGTATGCCTGACGGATCGGACCTCGTTCCCTGACGATTCGAACACGCGCTGTGTAGGTCGGGCTCTCTTCCACGCCAACCACTATGTACCCGATGGTCGCGGCCCTGCTCTGCGCGCCCGGACGAGGCCGGCCGCTGTCATCGCGCCTTCGCCGAGCTGCCTACTGCCCCGCCGCTCCGGCCAGGGAAGGCATCTTCCCGCGGATCACGCTGTCGCGCACGTCGGTGATGAACATGTGCCCCGGCGAGTGGGTGATGGCAAACGCCGGTCGGGCGGCCATGATCACGGCCTGGGGCGTCACCCCGCAGGCCCAGAAGGTGGCCACCTCGTCGGCCTGGACCGCGAGCGCTTCACCCCAATCTGGCCGCATCAGGTCCGTGATCCCGATCTCGTTCGGATCGCCAGCGTGGATCGGGCCGCCGTGAGCCAGCGGGTAGTCCGCGGTGACGCGGCGCGCGAGCTCCAGCTGGTCGCGCCGGATCGGCCGCATGCTGACGACGGTCGGACCGTGAAAGGCCCCTGCAGGCTGCGTCGCGATCGATGTCTTGAACATGGGGATGCTCTGCCCTAGCTCGATGTGGCGAAGCCGGATCCCCGCGTCCAGCAGCTTCGCCTCGGCGGTGAAGCTGCAGCCGAGGAGGAAGGTGACCAGGTCGTCGCGCCAGAGGCCGCTGATGTCGGTCACCTCATCCGCGAGCTCGCCGCCGCGATTGACGCGGTAGCGCGGGAGGTCGGTCCGGACGTCGGCGGTCGGGGCGACGCCGTGCGGAACCGGATCGCCTGGGTCAAGCATCTCGATCAGCGGCGTCGGCTTTGGGTTGCGCTCGCAGAAGGCCAGGAAGTCGGAGGCCAGCTCCTGCGGAAGTATCGCCATGTTGGCCTGCAGGTAGCCGAGGCAGAGGCCGGTCGTCGGCCGGTCCCATTTTCCCGCCCGCATCAGGGCCCGTACGGCGACCGGTTCGGCGTGGGCGAGATCGTTCATCTCAGTCACCCCTGCGTCCGATCCTAGCCTCGAGGTCCCCGGGCATGCGCTCGGCTTGAGGCGTCGACTCGGCTCAGAGGCGATCCCATTCAGAACGCTTACCGCACCTACCGGTGCGGTGCATTGGGACATGACGCTCGAGCGAGCGGCCTGTGGGCTTCGGGGTAGCAGCAGATCTGTGCCAGGCGGCGGGGCTAGGGCGGAGGCGGGAACAGATCTGGTGGGGCAGCGGCTCGTCCTGGGGCGGAGCGGCCGCCTGATTCAGCCGGCCTTCACTTCTCCTTCCGGAGAGCGGTCCAGCCGAGCACGCCGGTCACGTGCGTGAGCTTCTGCCGACCCCTCACGCCACCCTGTCCGATGCTGAACTCGAGGAGATCCGTCTCGTGCCGGCTCTCGCGCATCTTCAGCGTGTTGAGCGCGCGCAGCACCTGGTAGTGGTGCTCGACGAAGCGCATGGTGATGACGTTCTGGAACACGTACGAGAGCAGATATTTGGACGTCAACGGCCCAAAGGTGGCCGTCTCCTGGGTGAAGACGCCCGTCCCACCGAGGGCCCTTACGAGGTCCACGATCGCCCAGAGGTAGGAGAGGTAGCGGTCGGGCGCGCGGCCACCGAGGTCGAGCTCCGCGATGCTGTCGACGGCAACCCGGCGCGGCTGCCGTGCCAGCATGGCGTCGCGCAAGACTACGCCCACCCGGTCCAGCTCCAGTTCGAGCGGCCGGATGTGGAGGATCTGGAGCCGGCCGTCCTCCACCGCCGGCGGCACCCAGTCCCAACCCAGCGCCACGGCCTTGGAGAGCAGCTCCTCGGGCGACTCCTGAAACGACACGTAGAGCCCGCGCTCGCCGTCCTTGAGCCCGGCGGACAGGAACCCAAGCGCCATGATCGTCTTGCCGATACCCGCCGGACCGAGGACCAGGGTGGCGTCGCCACGGGGCAGGCCGCCGCCGATCAGCGCGTCAACCGCGGCGTCGCCCAGGCTGGCGCGACCGGCCTGGGTCGGGACCTCCGTCGGAACGAGCGTCTCGATACGCGGATACGCGTGAACTCCGGCTTGATCGATGCCGAGCGCATGGGTGCCCGGCAGCGCGGCCGCTCCCCGCATCTTGACGACGCGCAGCCAGCGGCTGTCGGTCAGCCCGCGCGCCTCGTTGGCGAGCTGGATGATGCCGTCCGCCACGGCAAACTCGGGTGCGGACTCGATCTCCTCAGGGGTGTACTCGCCGACCAGCATGAGCACCGCTTGAGTCTGGCCGACGCGGCTCGCGAGCTCGTAGATGACCCTGCGCAGCCGGTCCTCGGGGACCAGGCCCTGAAGCGACTTGCTGCTGTCGACCACTACCAGCGCCGGCTGCCGCTCGACGGTGGCGCGGAACAGCTCCCGGCCGATCTCCTCAAGGCCGCTCGCGCCGGTGTCGTCAAGGAGCGCCGGGAGATGCAGGAACTCGACGCGCTTGCCGATCGCCTGCTCGTCGAAGAACTCGAAACCGGACAGGTTGCGGATCAGCTTTGTGTGGGGCTCCGACCAGCTCGTGTAGTAGAGCGCGGGTGCGTCATCGGTCCCGTTCAGGAACGCCATCTGCTGGGCCAGTAGTGTCTTGCCGCTGCCGGGCGGCCCGGCGACGACCATCGTGCTGCCTCGCGGCACCCCACCGCCCCAGGATGCGATCCAGGTCGGCGCTGCCGGTCGCCAGCCAGCGCTCAGGCGTCGCCATCGGCACCCAGGAGTGCGCGCACGACCTGGCGGAGCTCGTCCGGCGCGAAGGGCTTGCGCATGACGTGGTCCGCCCGCTCGACGCTGTGCGGGCTGGCGCTGAGGACGACGATGGGAATCGCGGCATGCGCGGGGTCGTCGCGCAGCCGGTCGACGAGCTCGCTGCCACTCATCACCGGCATCATCACGTCGGTTACCAGAAGGTCGACCCGCTCTTCGCCGATCCGCTGGAGTGCAGCCGCGCCGTGATGGGCCTCCACCACCTCGTAGCCTTGCAGCTCGAGGATCAGGCGGACCATCCCACGCAGGTCCGGCTCGTCATCGACGACCAGTATGCGGGGCATGCCTGTTCAGCGATTCCCCGCGCTGCGCAGGGGCAGGCGCAGCTTGAAGCGGCTGCCCTTGCCCACTTCCGAAGCGGCGTCCACGTCGCCGCCGTGGAGGCGTGCCAGCTCCCGGCTGAGGAAGAGACCGAGCCCCACGCCGCCCGGGTTGGCGGTCAGATCGCCGACGCGGCCGAACCGATTGAAGAGGCGGCCCAGATCCTCGTCGTCGATTCCGCTGCCCTGATCGGCGACCTCGAGCGTGGCCTCTTCGCCGTCCAGCTGCAGGGTGCAGGTGACGGCCGTGCCCTCAGGCGAGTACTTGATGGCATTGGTAACGAGGTTGCGGATGATGCTGTGAAGCCGGATCGGATCGGCCAGGACCGGTAGCTCGGCCGCCCGGCGCCGAACGATCAGCCGGTGACCGGTCTCCGGCGCGCGCATCCGGCTCACCACGTCCTCGACGAAGTTCGCGAGATCGAGCGGCACCCGCTCGAGTTCGAGGCGGCCCTCCTCGAGCCGGGCCGTGTCCAGCAACACCTGGACCAGCCGCTGCATGTGTTCGAGCTGGTCGCCGAGCATGGGCAGGACCTCCTCCAGGTCCTCGATCCCAATGCTTCCGTCCAGAACCAGTGAGACATAACCATTGAGGATTGTGAGGGGGCCGCTGAGATCGTGCGCGACCATGTGAAGGGACCGCGTCTTGGCCATGTCGTTCTTCCGGGCGCGGTCACGCTCGGCGACCACCGTACTGAGGTCCCTGAGGTCGGTGATCAGCACCAGCCAACCCGCGGTACGCCCCATGAGGGTGATCGGAGTTGTCGCGATGCACACGGGGATCGTCCCCTCGCCCACGTCGATCGTCGTCTCGGCGTCCCAGGGTCCGGTGTCGCGGCCGAGCCGATCCTGGATCGGCGGGGCCACCGGAATCGACGTCAGGGGCGGCGCGGCCAGGAGGCCGGTCCCTGCCCAGCCCATGATCGTGCGGGCCTGGCGGTTGGCGTAGCGGACCGCGCCCTCGCGGTCGGCGACGATCACCGACCTGTCCAGTTCCTCGGTCAGGAGCCTTCGCGCCGCGTCGACGAGCTCGTCTCGGGGCGGCGACTCCATCTGGTGACTGATTCTCTCGCAGAGGTGCCCTATCCATGCCCATCGCTGGATCGGTCGATGCTCCGGATATTGCCGTCAGCCTCAAGAACACCTCGCGTGGGCGGCGGCGCTCGGCACGCCGCGGTCATTTGATCGCATCGATCACCACGATGTTGTGGCCGTCGCCCCTCCGGTGTGCCTGTGGGGGCGGACTCAGGGCCTAACGCGGCCCAGACGTCCGGCCAAAGGAGACGGTCCCAGCCTCGACCAGCGCATCAATGAACGCCGCCAGGTCCTCCGGGGCATGAAACTCCAGGAACGGGTAGTCGCCAGCCCTGAGCGCGCTGATCGCCCTTTCGATCCTCGCTCGCCAGGTCCGGTGGTCGGCGGTCGTGTGGTTCGACAACAACCGGACGTTGACCGATCCGGGCGTCCCTGCATCGCCGCCCCAAGGGGTCCACGCGATCACATCGATCACGCAGTCCAGGCAGGCAGTCTCAACCAGCTTCCGATAGTCGGTGCGCATCGCCATGTTCCTCCTGGGTCGGCCCGCGGGGTGCGGGCCGTCATTGGCGATGCATGGTGGGAAGCCTAGAGCTCTGGGGGCCCTTTTTCGTCGGAGTTGCCAGGAGGCCGAGGCCACGCCGCCGCCCACGCCGAGAAGCATGCCCAGTAACTGAGCGGGATGAGGGGCCAGCCCAAGGCCAGCCACCCGTCTGTACCCCGCACCGTGGCCTGTGGGCGTCATCGACTCCTCTGCCCGTACACCCAATCCGGCAAGGGCTCGCGCGCCAGGAACCACGCTTGCGGGACCGCGTCCACGCCAACGTGGGCTCCGACGATGCCGCCGACGATCGCACAGTTGGTGTCGCAGTCGCCGAGGACGGACACGGTCTCCCACAGTGCGGCCTCGTAGTCGTCGAGATGACCGCTGGCGCACCACATGCAGAAGGGCACGGTGTCCTGCGCGGTGATCCGCCCGCCGTCTCCCAACATCACGGCAGCCTCGCCGGCCGGAGTATCGATCGGCAACGCCAGCGCACGGACGATGCCTTCTCGGACTTCGGTGGGCGGCAAGTAGGCCAACACCTCCTCCAGGAAAGCACGGCGACCTGGAGGCGTCGCGCCAGTGCCCTCCCTCGCAGCTATCGCGGCCGCGACCGCGACGGCGACGGCTCCGGCGGCACCCTCGGGATGAGCGTGAGTGATGACGGCAGACCGCTGCGCTTCGTTTGCCGCCCGGTCCACGTCATCGGCGAAGTACGCGCCTAGCGGCGCTACCCGCATTGCGGCGCCATTCCCAAACGAGCCCGCGCCATCGAACAAAGCAGGCGACAAGTCGCGCCACTCACTCCCCTCGACGTAACGAGGAAGCAAGTCGTGCATCGCGGCGCCATAACCGCGCCAGGGGTCGTAGCGGAAAATCGCACCGAAGCTGGCGGCCAACACGTCC
>CAYLIP010000046.1:0-19859 GCA_964383855.1 uncultured Actinomycetes bacterium
CGGCGCCATCAAGCCGCCGTCGCGGCGCCATCACGCGATCTGGCGGCGAGCCGGCAGTCGCGCACGATCAGGTCCAGGCGAGCGGCGCCGTCTGGCCCCGGCGGGCAGGCTGCATGCGCATCTAAACTGGGCAGTCTATGGCCCGGGTGCTCGGCCTGCGCTGCAGGGAGTGCGGGGCCGAGTACGAGCTCCGGCCCACCCACGCCTGCGAGATGTGCTTCGGTCCGCTCGACGTGGTTTACGACTACGCCGAGATCAAGTCGCGCCTGTCGCGCGAACGCATCGAGGCGGGCCCGCCCTCGATCTGGCGCTACCGCGACCTGCTGCCGGTGCCCGACGGGGCGCCGGTGGTGACTCTCGGCGAGGGCTTCACGCCGCTCGTCCGGGCCGAGCGCCTGGGGGCCGAGCTGGGGCTGCGAAACCTGTGGCTCAAGAACGACACGATGAACCCGACCAACTCATTCAAGGACCGGGTGGTGTCGGTGGCTGTCTCCTGGGCGCGAGCTCACGGCTTCGAGACGCTCGCCTGCGCCTCGACCGGCAACCTGGCGAATTCGGTGGCCGCATACGCAGCGCGGGCCGGACTGGAGGCCTTCGTCTTCATGCCCGGCGACGTCGAGCCGGGCAAGGTGATCTCGACCTCGGTCTACGAGCCGAACGTGGTTGCCGTCCGGGGCACCTATGACGATGTCAACCGCCTCTGCTCGCTCCTCGCCGACGAGTACCCCTGGGCCTTCTGCAACATCAACGTGCGGCCCTTCTACGCGGAGGGCTCGAAGACGCTCACCTTCGAGACCGCGGAGCAGCTGGGTTGGCGGCTGCCCGACGAGATCGTGATCCCGATCGCGTCCGGCTGCCAGTTCGTCCGCCACCGCCGGGCAGCCGAAGAGCTGCTCTCGCTGGGCCTGGTCGATGGTGGCTCCATGCCCCGGCTGACCGGCGCCCAGGCGCTCGGCTGCGCGCCCGTTTACAACGCCTGGGTCGAAGGCAAGGAGCGGATCGCCCCCGTCCGTCCGGCCACGATCGCCAAGTCGATCGCGATCGGCAATCCCTCCGACGGCACCTACGTCGTCCGCATCGCTCGGGAGACCGGCGGGGTGGTGGAGGCGGTGACCGAGGAGGAGATCGTCGATGCCATCCGCCTGCTGGCCCGGACCGAGGGCATCTTCACCGAGACCGCCGGTGGCGTCACCCTCGGCGTGCTCTCCAAGCTGGCCAAGGCCGGACGCTGGGACGGCGACGAGCTGATCGTCGCCTACCTGACCGGGCACGGCCTGAAGACGGCCGAGTACCTGAGCGACGGCTACGGGCACCGGCGTGGGGGACAGCGGTTCGAAATAGATCCCACGCTCAAGTCGTTCCGCGAAGTGGTGCATGTCTGATCTGATCCTGTTGGGAGGTCTTCCTTAGTGGCCAAGTTCCGCATTCCCGGCCCGCTGCGCTCACTGAGCAACGGCGAGTCATCGATTCCAGTCGAAGCCGGCGACCTGCGCTCGGCGATCGACCAGCTGGACGCCAAGTTTCCCGGCTTCAAGGCGCGGCTGCTCGACGAGTCGGGCGAGCCCCGGCAGTTCGTGAACATCTACCTCAACGACGAGGACATCCGGCTCGGCGCCGGCCTCGGTTCGCAGGTGGGCGCCGGCGACGAGATCGCCATCGTCCCCGCGGTCGCGGGCGGCCGAGCCGGGAGACCGGTGAGGCGCCCCGCCAGCCGCTAGCCGCGCCAGCCGTAAACTCGGCCCCGATGCGCATCGCCGTCGCCCTGTCTGGAGGCGTGGACAGCTCGGTGGCGGCCGCCCTGCTGCTCGAGCAAGGGCACGACGTGGTGGGCGTCACGCTGCAGCAGTGGCCGCGCGATGACGCCGGCGAGCTGGAGCGGCATGGTGGTTGCTGCTCTCTGAACGCCGTCGAGGACGCGCGCCGCGTTGCCTCCCTGCTCGGCATCCCCTACTACTGCTGGAACCTTGAGCGGGAGTTCGGGGAGCGGGTGATCCAGCACTTCCACCACTCCTACCTGGAGGGTGAGACGCCCAACCCATGCGTCCGCTGCAACGCCTTCGTGCGCTTCGACCTGATGCTGCACCGGGTCCTCGGACTGGGATTCGACGCCCTCGCCACCGGGCACTACGCCCAGGTCCGGCGCGGCTCCTCGGACTGGGAGCTCCATTGCGGAGTCGACCCGGCCAAGGACCAGTCCTACGTCCTCTACACGCTGTCGGCGCCGGTCCTCGGTTCGCTCCTGTTCCCGCTCGGCGGCATGACCAAGGCGGACACGCGGGCGGCCGCCCGGCGGTTCGGGCTGCCGGTGGCCGACAAGCCCGAGAGCCAGGAGATCTGCTTTGTCCCGCGCGGCCAGACGGCGGCCTACCTGGCTGCGCGGCTGCCGGTCGCCGCCGGCGAGCTGGTCACCGCGTCGGGCAGGGTGGTTGGAACCCACCGGGGGACGTCGCTTTACACGGTGGGGCAGCGGACCGGGTTCGCGTCGCTCGCCGAGCCGGGGCCCTGGTACGTGCTCCGGGTGGACGCGCCCGCCAACCGGCTGGTGGTCGGCAGGCGGGATGAGCTCGGCACCTCCGCCGTGCGCCTGCGAGAGGTCTCCTGGATCTCAGGCTCGGCTCCGGTGGGCCCGCTCGCCTGCACGGCGCGGCTGCGGTACCACGCGGCACCGGCGGCGGCCGTGTTCGAAGACGGTGAGCTGCGCCTCGACGAGCCATTCGCGGGCGTCGCGCCCGGCCAGGCGGCCGTGCTCTACGAGGGGACGCGGGTGCTCGGAGGCGGGATCATCTCGCAGCACTCCGGCTGAGGCTCAGACGGGGCTCCGGGAGCCTGTTCAGGAGAGCGGCGTCAGGTGGTAGACACGAGGGGGCTCGCTGACCAGGGCCTGCATCCGCCCCCGATTCTTCTCGATCGCGGGCTTCGTCTTCTCGAGCCCGGCGGCGTTTTCCCAGCGGCTGATCACGGCGACCCAATCCGGTTCCTCGCGCACGGAGCACACCTGCACTCCGAAGCAGCCCTCGACGGTGCGGGTCGTCTCGGCCATCTCCTCGCAGAGGGCGACCAGGTCTGAGCGCCGGCCGTCGGCCGGCTTGAAGGTGGTGACTCGAACCACCTGCGAGTGCTCGCTCATCGGGACCTCCGTTCAAAACTGAGGGAGAAAAATGAGGGAGCCGGCCCGAGCCGGCTCCCTCTAGCTCTTCTTCTGATGAACCGTCCTGGAACTCGCCGCTCGAGGCAGGGGCCTGAGCAATGAGGTGCTCCAGTCCTTGGCGCCGGCGTTGCTGCCCTGGGCGCTAAATGGCCTCCGCGCAGCGGTGGCTCCAGGACGGCTTTGACGTCTCCGGCGGCTCGTCTGCCATAGGCACCTCCGTGATCGTCGGACTACGAACAAGACCCATCCTGCTCCCCGGGCCGGCCAGAGTCAAGCCCGCGCTGCGACCTTGCCTTCCTGCCAGTAGCGCACCGGGTGGCGCACTCCGTGGTTGGCCTCGTACTCCGCCCAGGCCGCCTCATAGTGCGCCCGCATGGCGGCCTCGACCTCGTCGAGCGCGGCCTTCGAGAGCCCCGCCGCGCGCAGCCTCTTGGTGAGGGATTCGATGGCGAAATCGCGTGCCTCGAGTGGGTTTATCCGGAAGGCGGGCGGCACCTCGTTGGGGTCGTTGATAGCCAGCTTGCGGTCCGGCGCCACCAGCACATGGACGCCGGCCTCCAGCATGCTGAGCAGCCGCACGGCGATCACGCGGGCCATCTCCGGGTTCTCCGTGACCCGCCGGCGAAGGGCGAGGACGCCGAAGCCGATGTGCCGGGACTCGTCACGGGTGACGGCGACGAAACCGGCCGTGAAGCCGGGCAGGATGCCGGCGCCGCGGAACTGCCGGAGCAGGGCCCGCTGACCGGTCAGGGCCAGGTAGCCCTCGACAAGGAGGTGGTAGGTGGTCACGCCCTCCACCCACGCGCGCACGTCGCGCGGGTTGAGGCGCACCCGCTCGGTGGCCTCGACCAGGTAATCGTCGAAGATGCGGCGGAAGCCCCCCACGGTCTTGGTGCGGAGGTCGGCGAGCACCTCCTGGAGTCCGCCCTCGATCCCGATCACCTCGGTGAAGAAGCGATGGAAGAAGACGGTGTGCCTGGCCTCGTCGGCGACCTGCGTGGCCAGGAACACGCGCTCGTCCTCGCGCGGCGAGGCGTGCAGGATCGGGGCCAAGGTGTCGGTGACCGCCTGCTCGCCCACGAAAAAGGCCGTCATCCCGTTCTTGATCTGCCGCTGCAGCGGCGGCTGAAGCGACCTCCAGTGCTGGATGTCGGCCGAGAGATCGAGATCGGCGACCGCCCACTGCTGGGACTCCCACCGGTTGTACAGGGACTCGGCAGTGGTCTCGGCCCCGAGCAGATGGTCCATCTGGACCTCGACGTCGTCGAGGTCGACCGCGACCAGGTCGCGCAGCGGCGTCTCCTCGACCCGGCGAATGCGCTCCAGGGTGGTGGAGTCGGTCATGGCGGGAGCTTACTCTGAGCCGGTGGACCTGCCCGAGGGAATCGTCGCCTTTGTCAAGGAGGAGTGCCCGACCTGCCAGCTGGTGGCGCCGGCGCTGGCCGAGCTGCGCCGGCGCGGCCTGCCGCTGACCGTCTACTCGCAGGACGACCCCGCCTTTCCAGCCGGGGCCGACCCGGTGGACGACACGGAGCTCGAACGGTCCTGGCGGAGCGGTGTCGAGATCGTGCCCACGCTCCTCCGCGTCGAGGGCGGAGAGGAGCGGCAGCGGGTGATCGGCTGGCTCCGCGACGAGTGGCGGGCCCTGACCGGCGTCGCCGACCTGGGCCAGGACCTGCCCGAGTTCCGGGCCGGCTGCGGTTCGCGCACGCTCGACCCGGGGATGCCGGAGCGGCTGGCGGTGCGCTACGACGGCGCCCGCCTGGCGGCCCGGCGGATCGAGCTGGCGGGCGCCGAGGACGAGTTCGAGGCCATATACGCACGCGGCTGGAGCGACGGGCTGCCGCTGGTGCCGCCGACTCCCGAGCGGGTGATGCGGATGCTGGCCGGCACCTCCCGCGCGCCCCAGGAGGTGGTGGCCGTGGTTCCGCCTGACCTGGTCGAGTGCTCGGTCGAGAAGGTGGCGATCAACGCGGTGATGGCCGGCTGCCTGCCGGAGTACCTGCCGGCGGTGCTGGCGGCGGTGGAGGCGGCCTGCACGAGCCAGTTCAACATGCACGGGCTCCTGGCCACCACCTGGTTCTCGGGGCCGGTGGTGATCGTCAACGGACCCTTCGCGGGCCGGGTGGGTATGAACTCCGGCGTCAACGCGCTCGGCCAGGGCAACCGCGCCAACTCGACGATCGGGCGAGCCCTGCAGCTGGTGGTCCGCAACGTGGGCGGCGGGCGGCCGGGCGAGGTGGACCGCGCCACCCTCGGCAACCCGGGCAAGGTCGGCTTCTGCTTTGCCGAGGACGAGGCGGGCTCGCCGTGGGAGCCGCTTTCGGTTGAGCGCGGTTTTGCACCGGGCACGTCCACCGTCACCCTCTTCGCCGGCTCGGGTGTGCAGGGCGTCGCCGACCAGCTGTCGAGGACGGCCGGTTCGCTGGCGCGCTCCTTCGCTG
The DNA here is from genome assembly GCA_964383855.1 of uncultured Actinomycetes bacterium. Classification (GTDB taxonomy): domain Bacteria; phylum Chloroflexota; class Dormibacteria; order Dormibacterales; family Dormibacteraceae; genus CAZHAC01. The sequence goes on from CAYLIP010000046.1 coordinate 5,593, forward strand.
AGTGCCTGCAGGCGGTCGCGCATCCCAAGCTGGCCCAGGTCTGGGACGCGGTGCTGGTGGTTTCTCCCGACCACGCGCGGGTCTTCCGGGAGGAGGGCTGGACGAAGCAGCGGCTGCACGAGGAGCTGCGGCGGCTGGGAACCCGGCCCGGCGCCCAGATGGTCCGCGGCGCCGGTGACATCGCCGAGGGCGTACCCGAAGAGGCCGCCGGCGCCTCGGTGCCCAAATTCCGCGAGGGCGGCCTGCTGATCGTCCATGCCGGGGGAAGGGCGGGGCTCTTCTCGGCCATAATCGGAGGGTGGGTGAGCGGCCCGGGCGGTTCCGAGCCGGTCACCATGGAGATCGCTGAATGATCCAGCTGCTCGACCCGACCTCTGAGCGCGCGCCCGCGTCCCGTCCGCTCGCGGAGCGGCTGCCGGCGCTGGCCGGGCGCACCGTCGCCCTGCTCGACATCTCGAAGCCCCGGGGCAACGTCTTCCTCGACCGGCTCGAGGAGATCCTGACCGGGCGCGGGGTGGAGGTCATGAGGTTTCGCAAGCCCACCTACACGAAGCCTGCGCCTGCCGATCTCCGCCACGAGATCACCGTCAAGGCCGAGGCGGTGATCGAGGCCCTCGCCGATTGAGGGTCCTGCACGTCGTGCCTTGTGCACGACATGAGCGAGCTGGAGGCTCGCCAGGTCCCCTCGATTGGCATCGCCTCGGCCGAGTTTCGCGAGGCCTCCTCAGCGCAGGCGCGCGCGCTCGGCTTTGAGCCGCGGATCGTCTTTGTGGCCCATCCCATACAGGACCGCACCGACGAGGAGATGCGAGCGCTCGCCGAGGCGGCTGCCGACGAGGTGACCGCCGGGCTGACCGGCACCCCCTGACGTTCAGACTGGACGGGGTGTTCCGCACGGAGAGACTCTTGGTCCGGCTGCCAGAGCACGAGGACGTGCCCGAGCTGGTCCGCTTCTACACCGACAATCGCGAGCACCTGGAGCCGTGGTCTCCGGTCTCGCCGCCCCAGTTCCTGACCGAGCAGTACTGGCACGAGCAGGTGGACGGCCGCCGCCGGGAGTACGAGGAGGGCGGTGGCGCCCGCCTCTTCATCTTCCGCCTCGACCGGCCCCGGCGTGCCATCGGCAACCTGTCGCTGACGCACATCGTCCGGGGCCCTCTCCAGAGCTGCACGCTCGGTTACTCGCTGGCCGCAGAGGAACAGGGCCGTGGCTACATGGTGGAGGCCGTCCGGGCGGCGGTGCGATACGCCTTCGAGGAACTGCGGCTTCACCGCGTGGCCGCCAGCTACATGCCCCACAACCGGAGGAGCGGCCGGGTGCTGCAGCAAGCCGGCTTCCGGGTGGAGGGCTACTCCAACTGCTTCCTGCGGATAAACGGCCGCTGGGAGGGCCACGTCCACACCGCGATCGTCGATACCGGCGCCGGGTGAACAAGGATGCTGGCTCAAGAATTCAGGAGGGTGAGATGAAGCGGGTTGACGTGCTGGGCACCTGGATCGCCTACCGCGACAGCGGCACCGGCCGGCCGGTGGTGTTCCTCCACGGCAATCCCACCTCCTCCTACCTCTGGCGCAACGTGATTCCACCGGTGGAGGCGGCCGGACGCTGCCTGGCCCCCGACCTCGCCGGCATGGGCGAGTCGGGCGAGTCCAGGACCGAGGGCGCGGACCGCTATACGTTCGCCGATCACGCGAGGCACCTGGACGCCTGGTTTGACGCGCTCGGCGTGGAGGGGGCCGTGCTGGTCGGCCACGACTGGGGCGGCGCCCTCGGCTTTGACTGGGCGGCGCGGCATCCCGACCGGGTCGCCGGCCTCGTCTACATGGAGACCATCGTCCGGCCCGTCGCCTGGGAGGAGTGGCCGGAGCGGGCGCGCGGCATCTTCCAGGCGCTGCGCTCCGAGGCGGGCGAGGAGATCGCCCTGCAGAAGAACGTGTTCGTCGAGCGCATCCTGCCCGCGAGCATGCTGCGCAAGCTGGAGCCGGAGGAGATGGACGCCTACCGCCGGCCCTTCGCCGAGCCCGGCGAGCGGCGCCGCCCGACGCTGACCTGGCCGCGGCAGATCCCGATCGGCGGCGAGCCGAAAGCGGTCGTGGAGCGGGTCGAGGCCTACGATCGCTGGCTCGAGCGGAGCCCTGTCCCCAAGCTCTTCATCAACGCCGATCCGGGATCGATCCTGGTTGGCCGCCAGCGAGAATACGCTCGCAGCTGGCCCAACCAGCGCGAGGTGACCGTGCGGGGCGATCACTTCCTCCAGGAGGATTCGCCGGCCGAGATAGGGGCCGCGATCGCCGCCTTCACCGCCGGCCTGAGCTGAGCTGAGCTAGACTTTTTCGTCCTTGGCACAGCCCCCGAGTCGGGGGGTGCGCCGCTATCTGCCGTACATGCGGCCCTACGTGCCGCAGCTGTTCACGATGGCCGTCTCGGCGATCGTGGCGATCGCGGCGGCGACGGCCATTCCCCAGGTAATCAAGGCGATCATCGACGGACCGGTGACGCACCGGCAGGCCGGCCTGCTGCTGCCCTACACCGCCCTCATCCTGGCCCTCGCGGTGGTGGAGGCGGCGGGCAACTTCATGCGCCGCAACCTATCCGGCGTCGTCAGCTACCGGATGGAGAACGACCTCCGCAACGACTTCTACGCGCACCTGCAGCATCTGCAGGTCGCCTTCCACGACGGCTGGCAGTCGGGGCAGCTGCTGTCGCGGGCGATCGGCGACATCAACACCGTGCGCAGGTTCGTCGGATTCGGCGCCATGTTCGGGCTCGTCTTCCTCATGCAGTTCGCCGCCGTGGTCGTGATGCTCTTCCGCCTCGATTTCTGGCTCGCCCTCCTGACCGCGTCGCTGGCCCTGCCCGTGGCCGCCATCTCGCGTCATTTCTTCAAGCGCTATGCGGTCACGGCGCGGCGCATGCAGGACCGGCAGGGCGACGTGGCGACCGTGATCGAGGAGATGGCGACCGGCGTTCGCATCGTCAAGGCGTTCGGAAGGCAGGGGCTGCTGGGCCGCCGCTTCGCGGGACAGGCCGGGCTGCTGCGCGAGACCGCGGTCGAGTCGGTCGACCTGCGCGCGCTCTTCTGGTCGCTGATGGTGCTGTTTCCGAACCTCAACCTGGCCCTGACGCTGCTGATCGGGGGCTCTGCCGTCCTGCACCATCAGATGACCATCGGCGGCCTGGTCGCCTTCTTCACCTACCTGATGATGCTGACCTGGCCGATGGACGCCCTGGGCTGGATCCTGGCCATGGGCGACGAGGCGGATACCGCCGCCATCCGCCTCTCGGAGGTGTTCGATTCGGAGCCGGAGGTCGTCGACCGCGCCGGCGCGCGCTTGCTCGAGCCGGCGGACGTGCGCGGCGAGCTGCGCTTCGAAGGCGTCGCCTTCGCCTACCCGGGTGCGGCCGCGCCCGTCCTGCGGGGGGTCGACCTGACGGTGAGAGCGGGGGAGACGATGGCTGTGGTCGGCCGGACCGGATCCGGGAAAACGACTCTGGCCATGCTCGTGCCACGCCTCTACGACGTGACCGAGGGCCGCGTCACGGTCGACGGCGTCGACGTCCGCGACATCCGCCTGCGGTCTCTCCGATCGCTGATCGGCACCGCCTTCGAGGAGCCGATCCTCTTCTCCGCCTCGGTGCACGAGAACCTGGTCATGGGCCGGCCGCTGACCAGCGACCAGGACCTGAAACGGGCCATCGACATCGCCCAGGCGGGGTTCGTCTGGGACCTGCCGTGGGGCCTGGAGACCCGCGTCGGGGAGCAGGGGTACACGCTGTCGGGCGGTCAGCGGCAGCGCCTCGCCCTCGCCCGCGCGGTGGTCGGCGAGCCGCGGATCCTGGTGCTCGACGACCCCCTGTCCTCGGTCGACGTCCACACCGAGGCCCGGATCGAGGCCGCCCTGCGCTCTGTGCTCAACGGCGTCACCGCCATCCTGGTCGCGCACCGGCCGTCCACGCTGCTGCTCGCCGACCGGGTCGCACTGCTCGACGGCGGCCGGATCGCGGCGGTCGGGACGCGCGCGGAGCTGCTGGAGTCGCAGCCGCTCTACCGGTCGCTGCTGGCGCAGTTGGGCTCGGAGGTGGAGTCGCATGAGCGCGCAGGCTGAACGCGACCGCTGGCGTGGGGTCGCCGTCGAGGACGTCGACGAGGTGCCGGCCGGCGTCTCCCGCCGCCTCCGCCGGCGCAGCCGCGAGCTGCTCACCGAGCTCGTCCGGCCCTACCGGCTCCGCCTCGCCCTGGCGCTGCTGCTGATCCTGGTCCGGACCGGCTGCACGCTCGCCATCCCCTGGCTGGTGGGCGCTGCCATCGACCATGGCATCCGGCCGGGGCCGGCCGCCGCCCCGGTGCTCGAGGAGTACGTGATGCTGCTCGGGCTGGCCATCCTGGGCGTCGTCGGGGCGGGGTACGCGTTCCTCCGGCTCTCCGGTGCGATCGGGCAGGCGGTGCTCTACGACCTGCGGCTCCGGGTCTTCGCCCACGTGCAGGCGCTCTCGCTGTCCTTCTACGAGCGCTACACGTCGGGCCGGATCATCGCCCGCCTGACCTCCGACATCGACGCGCTTCAGGAGCTGCTCGCGACCGGGCTGGCCAGCGTGCTGACCTCCCTAATCTCGATCGTGGCCATCGCCGTGATCCTGGTCCGCCTCGACATCCGGCTGGGTGCCGCGATCCTCGCCTCCTTTCCGCTGGTCGTGCTGCTGACCTGGTGGTTCCGGTCCAATTCAGGCCGCGCCTACCGGGCGGTCCGCCGCGCGATCGCTCTCGTGATCGTCCACTACGTGGAGTCGCTGAACGGGATCCGCGCCGTGCAGGCCTTCCGCCGGGAGCCGCGCAACCAGGAGATCTTCGAGGACGTCAACGGACGCTATCGCGACGCCAACATCTGGTCCAACCGACTGGCCTCCACCTTCGCGCCCGGGATCCAGATGCTGGGCCGGGTCACCACCGCGGCCGTCCTCGTCTACGGTGGCGTGCTCGCGGTGGAGGGCTCGCTCACGATCGGGGTGCTGACCGCCTTCATCCTCTACGTGCGGCAGTTCTTCGATCCCATGCAGGACCTGTCCCAGTTCTACAACCTGATCCAGGCCGCGGGCGCCGCCCTGGAGAAGCTGTCGGGGGTGCTCGAGGAGACGGCGACGGTGCCTGAGCCGGCGCACCCGGTCGCGCTCGACGCCGTCCGGGGCCGCGTCACCTTCGACCACGTCACGTTCGCCTACGCCGAGCGGCCTGTGCTTCACGACGTCACCCTGGATGTGCCTGCCGGCCAGGTGGTGGCGCTGGTCGGCGCGACCGGCGCCGGCAAGACCACGACCGCGCGGCTGATCGCGCGCTTCTACGACCCGCAGTCGGGATCCGTCCTGCTGGACGGCATCGACCTCCGGCAGATCGCCGGCTCCGACCTCCGGCGGGCGATCACCATGGTGACCCAGGAGTCCTTCCTCTTCAACGGCACCGTCGGCGAGAACATCGCGTTCGGGCGGCCGTCGGCGACGCCCGAGGAGGTCGAGGCGGCGGCCCGAGCGGTGGGCGCGCACGAGTTCATCGCGGCGCTCCCGGGCGGCTACGACGCCGACGTGCGGCGGCGCGGGGTGCGGCTCTCCTCGGGTCAGCGGCAGCTGGTGGCCTTTGCGCGCGCCTTCCTGGCCGATCCCCGCGTGCTCATCCTCGATGAGGCGACCTCCTCGCTCGACCTGCCCTCTGAGCGAATGGTTCAGCGGGCGCTGAGGACGCTGCTCGCCGGCCGCACCGCCTTCATCATCGCCCACCGGCTCTCCACGGTCGACGTGGCCGACCGGGTCATCGTGATCGAGGGCGGCCGGATCGTCGAGGACGGTTCGCCGGCCGAACTGGGTGCGCGCGCCGGCGGCCGCTACGGAGCGCTCCACCAGGCCTGGCTCGATTCGGTCGGGCTTGCCGGCGCCTGAACAGCCGGCCCAGGCTGGCGTGCGCGGAGCCGAATACGTGACAATCGCGGCCGTGCGGAGTCTGGAGATGCTCCTTGACCGTGCCTCGGGGCGCCTCGGCCCGGCCCGGCTGGCCTCGACGGCGGCGGTGCTGGTGGCGGCGATGCTCCTGGCCGGCCTGCTGGTGGCGGTCCTTGCGTCTGGCGTCCACCCCGAGGCCTGGGGGGCCGCCGCCGGCCTCGCCGCGTTGGTCGCGGCGGGCCTCGTTTATGCTTGGCGCCTGGGCGCCTACGGGCCGCCCGATTAGCTCCTTGCTGTTCAACCTTGCCTTCGCCATCTGCGCAGCCGTGTCTGTCGCCGGCGCCCTGCTCGCCGCCATGGCCATGGCCCGCGCGCTCCGCGTGCTGGGGGTGGCCGCGGCGGTGGTGGGCACCGCGGCACTTCTGGCCCTGCTCTCGGCCGGCTTCGCGGCCGCCGTGGAACTGGTCGCCGGTCTCGCCGCCGCCCTGCTGATCGGCATGTCGCCGGGCGTGCCGGCGGCCGAGGGCCTGCGCCCGGAGTGGCGGCGGCAGGTCGCCGCCCTGGCCGCGGCTGCGACCTTCGGAGTCCTCGCCGCGGGCGTCTGGCTGGCCGGCCTGGCCGCCGGTTCCTACCCGGGAGGGGCCATCAACACGGCGGCGGTGGCCAGGCTGCTGTTCGACCGCGACGCGCTCGCCGGCCTGGCGCTGGGCGGGATGCTGCTGGCCGCCCTGGCCGGCGCCGCCGCCTCCTGGCGGACGCGGCGCCGGTGACCGTGGCCGCCGCCCTCTTCGTGGCCGCCGCGCTCTGCGCTTGCGGACTGCTGGCCCTGGCCTGGCGGTCCGACGTGGCGGGCGCCGCGGCCGGCATACCGGCCCTGTCGTCCGGGGTCGGACTGGCTGGAGTCGCCCTCTCCCGCTACGCCACCAGGACGGGCGCGGCCGCGTCCGGCCAGGAGCTCGCCGTGGTGGCGGCGATCGCGGGGCTCGCGCTGGTGATCCTGGTCACGGGGCTGATCGGGCGGGCCGGCATCCGCCGGGCCGACGAGGCCGCCCGGCCGAGGAGGCGGCGCTGACCGCCGCCTGGCTCGCCTCCGCCTCCGGGGTTGCGACGGCGGCGCATCGGAACCAGCCCTTCGACCCGGCGTCGACCCTCAGCTGGTCGGTGCCGCTGCTGCTGCTGGTTCCGGTCCTCACGTTCGTGCTCATCCTCTCCGGCGTGCGCTCCCGGCGCGCGACCGCCAACACGGCGACCCTCGGCATGGTGGTCACCCTGGCCGCGGTCGCCCTGATCGCATGGGCCCGCCACCGGGCCGCGACCCCATACGTGGCCAACTTTCAGTGGGTGAACATTCCCGTCTCCTTCTCCGGAGCGCCGCAGTTCCAGGGCTTCGGGATCGACATCTCGCTGCGCGTCGACCACGTCGCCCTGGCGGCGATCGCGACCGTCCTCCTGGTCTCCATCGGGGTCATCACCTGGCACCGCTTCGTGGGCCGGGGCGAGGCGGGGCCGGCCCGCCTGCACGCTGAGCTGGCCCTGGCCGCGGCGGCCGCGATCGGAGTGATCGTCTCCGGGGACCTGGCCGCGATGGCGGCCTGGTGGGGAGTCTGCGGCGCCGCCTCCTACCTGCTCCTGGCGCACCGGTGGGGGACGGAGGCGGCGGGCCGCGCCTCTCGGCTCGGCCTCTGGCTGCCCTTTGCCGGCGACCTGGCGCTTTGGTGCGGAGTCGCGGTCATCTACTCCCGGTTCGGCGAGCTGAACCTCGACCGGCTGGCTGCCCCGGGCATCCTCAACGGCACCTACGGGGCCGGGCTCAAGTCGATCGGCCTGGCCGCCATCCTCTTCGTGCTGGCGGCGCTCGTCCGGGGCGGCGTGTTTCCCTTCAGCGCCTGGTCCACCGCGCTCGACGCGCCGCCCGCCGTCTCCGCCTGGATGCAGGGCATCTGGCCCCTGGCTGCGCTCGTGATGCTGGTGCGCGTCCTGCCCATCTTCAATGCCGCCGGGCCCCAGCCCTACCGCGTCTTCGCCATCCTTTGCGCGCTCGGCGCAGCGCTCGCGATCATCCTCGCCCTCCTCGTCAACGACCTCCGCCGCATGGTGGCCTGGGCCGGTTCGGCGGCGGTGGCGCTGGCCATGCTCGCGCTCGGGCAGCCCGGCGCCCTGGCCACCTCGGTGGCCGGCATGCTGGCGATCAGCCTCGCCCGGCCCGTCCTCGCCGGCGCCGCCTGGGCGATCACGACCGCCATACGCTCGGGGGATCTCTCGGACATGGGCGAGACCTGGACCCGCATGCGCCGGACCTCGGTGGCCTTTCTCCTGTCGGCGGCCGCCGTCGTGATCGCGCTCGTCCCCAAGGCGGCAGCCCGCGCCTCCGACGGCTGGGCCGGCTCCTGGTTGCTGGCCCCGGCGCTGCTGCTGCTGGGGATGGCGCTCCTGCGGCCTTATGCGGTCTTTGCCCACGGCCGGCTGCGGCGCCGCCGGGCCTTCGAGCCGACGCGCGTCCGGGAGGTGGCCCCGGGAGCGGCGGCGGCCGCGCTCGGAGAGTCGGCGGCGGCCGCGCTGGCTGTACTGCTCGCCTTCCTCACGCCCTGGATAGCCTGGTTTGGCGGCCCGGGCCGGCCGGGCCACCTGGAGCAGCTGCTCGCCTGGCTGGGGATCGCCGTCGCCGGCTGTGCTCTTGGCGCCGGCATCACACTCTGGCGGCGGGAACCGGTGATCGGGTGGAGCGCGCGCACCCACGCCGCCATCGCCGCCGCCTCGGGCCTCACCGTCCTCATCACCGATCGCTTCCTGCGTCAGCCCGCGGCCGGCGCTGTGGCCGCGGCTGAGGGGGGAGCGGTGGAGGGCGGCAGCGCCGCCCTGGGGGCGTCGGTGAGCGCGGGCGGCGCATGGATCCGGTCGAGCGCGCTGGGGGTGGCCGGCGGAGCGCTCGGACTTGCACTCCTGGCCATCGCCGCCGGGGCCGCGCTGGCGGCTGTTCTGGCAGGGGTGGGCCGGTGACCTGGCTCGCGGGCATCTCGCTGCCCTCGCCGTCGCCCTCGGGCGCGCCCGGCGTATTCGCCACCAACCCCTTCAGCTACAGCTTCCTGCTCAGCACGATCGTCTGGGTGCCGGTCCTCTGGGCGCTGGTCCTGGCCTTCGCTCCCAACCCGCGCGGCCGCTACGACCGCTTCTTCTACGGCAGCACCTTCTGGATCATGCTGCTGGTCGAAGCCGGCCTGTCGCTGATCGGCTACATGCAGTTCTCGTCCTTCTCGAGCGGCCTGCAGTTCGAGGAGAAGCTGCCCTGGCTGCCGGCCTTCGGCATCAGCTACCACCTTGGGGCGGACGGCATCTCGATGGTGGTGCTGATGCTCAACTCGCTGGTCGGGGTGGCGGCGGTGCTGGCGTCGAGCTCGATCCGGGTACGTCCCCGGGCGTACTTCGTCCTTCTGCTGCTGACCGAGTCGGCGGTCAACGGCCTCGCCTGCGCACGCGATCTCTTCCTGATGTGGATGTTCTTCGCGGCGGCGGCCATCCCGGTCGCGCTGCTGATCGCGGGGTGGGGAACCGCCGGCCCCCGCCGGGGTCTGGCCGCAAGCCGGCTGCTCGCCTACTGGGGCCTGGGCGCGCTCGCCCTGCTGGCGGCGGTCCTGCTGCTGATCTCCGGCTCGGGGGTCGACAGCCTCGACTTCGACGCGGTCGCGCGCACCGCCGCCAGCCCGCGCCTGCAGGTCGTGGCCGGCCTCCTGGTCGTCGCCGCCTGCGCAACCCGGCTGCCGCTCTTCCCGCTCCACGGCTGGACGGAGGCGCTGGCCGAGGCACCGGCGGGGGTGGCCATCATCGTGGCCGGAGCGGCGGCCAGGAGCGGGGGCTACGTGCTCTTGCGGCTGCTCGACGCCTCGCTCAACGACGCCACCCGGCTGCTGGCGCCGCTGGTCGCCGTCCTCGCCGGCTTCACCGTGGTCTATGCCGCGCTCGCCGCCCTGCGGACGGTCGACATCCGCCGTGCCGGCGCCTACCTGGCCATCGTGCCCGGCGCCGTCACCGTGCTCGGGCTCTCCGGCGTGACCCCGCTCTCGATCGACGGAGCGGCGCTGTCTCTGTTCACGGGCGGGATGGCCGCCGGGCTCATCGCCGGCGTCTGCAACATGACCGCCGACTTCGCGCTGGTTCGCGATTTCCGCCTGCTGGGCGGCCTCGCCGGGCGCACGCCGCGCCTCTACTGGCTGCTCGTCGTCGCCGGATTCGGGGTCGCCTGCATACCGCTCACGGGCAACTTCATCGCGCTTCTGATGGTCCTGTTCGGGTCCTTCAGGGTCTCGGCTTTGGGGGCGCTCCTGCTCGGAGCCGGGCTCCTGCTCGCCGCGGGCGCGGTGGCCTGGCTGCTCCACCGGGTGATGATGGGCGCTCCTCACCCGGACGCGCCGGTACCGGCGGACGCCGGGCTGACCGAGACCTGGGCCCTGGGCCTCCTGGCCGGGGCGCTGCTCTGGGTGGGCATCTTCCCGGGTGGGCCCAAGCTCGCCGGAGTGCCCGTGTTCGACCCGGGCATGACCAATGTGGTCAACGCCGCGGTCTCCGACCTGGCGTCGCCCTACGCCCCGCCGGCGCCCCAGGCAGGAGCCCCCCGGTGAGCGACTTCGTCCTCGCCCCCGAGGCCCTGGTCGTGATCGGTGCGCTCGGCTCGCTCCTGATCCCGGCGCTGGTCTCGCCGCGCGCGCGGGCCGGCCTCCGCCGGTGGCTGGGATGGGTCGCGGCCCTGGTCGCGGCGGTGGCGCTGGCACTCGAGCTCTGGCAGGGCGCCCAGGTCGGGACCCTGCTTTCCGGTGGCTTCGTACAGGACCGCTTCGCGCTCTTCACCAAGGCGGCCACACTGCTCGCGCTGCTGGTCGCCGTCCTGACCGCCGGCTGGGAGGAGGAGACGCTGCCGGGCGCCCTTCCACTGGCCTTTTTGGCCGCGCTGGGCATGATGGTGGCGGCCTCGGCGGCCGGTTTCGTGCAGCTCTGGGCCGGCCTGCTGCTGGCGGTGGTCGCCGGCTCGGCCGCGCTCGGACGCCGTGTGCGCGGCGAGGCGGCCGGGATCGAGGAGGCGGCGCTCAGGGAGTCGGCGGCCCGCAGCGCCCTGGTCGCCGCCGGGCTGGCGATGCTGGCCGGGCTGGCTTTCGCCCTGCTCGCGGCGGAGGCCGGAACCACCTCCCTGGCCGCGGCCGCCGGCGCCATGGCCTCCCACCGAGCGGAAGCTGCCGGCGCCCTGCCCGCGGTCGTCGCCCTGGGATCGCTCTTTGCCCTGATGGTCCTGGCGCCGCTCCGGTTCGGCGTGGGCGCCCCCGCGATCGGTTCCCGCCTGGGATCGGGCGTGGCGGCGGCCTTCAGCGCGGGCACGGCGGGCGTGGCCCTGCTGCGCGCGGGCGCGGTGATCGTGCCGCAGGCCTCGCTGTGGGCGGCCGTGCTGGCCGCCGCCGCCGCCATCGTGATCTTCGGCGCCGGCCTGGCGGCCGCCACCGCCGGAACCCGCGCCCGCACGGTGGTGGGCGCCCTGGCCGCCTCCCAGATGGCCTGGACGGTGGCCGGCGTGGCCGCCCACGACCGCGAGGGCAGCGCCGCCGCGGGGCTGTTGCTGGGAGCGGCCGTGGTGGCCCTGGCCGCGGCCCCGGTCCTGCTCGTCGAACTTGAGGTGGGTGGACCGCGCGAGCTGCTCGGGCTGGCAGCCCGGGCGCCCGGGCGGGCGGCGGCCCTGGTGCTGGCGGTCCTCTCGCTGGCCGGCGTCCCGCCGCTCGGAGGCTTCGCGGGGCAGGCCCTGGTCGGCCTGGCGGTCCTCCGCTCCGGGTATGGGCCGGTGGTGGCGCTTGCCCTGCTGGGGACGCTGCTCGGCTGGATGGGAGTCTTTCACCTGGCCAGCTCCATATATGGCGTCGAGGCGGAGGAGGTTCGCGCCCAGCGCGCCGCCGCCTCGAGGCGGCTCCTGGGCGCGGGCTGGACGGCGCCGTCGGCGGCCGCGCTGCTGGCCGGGGCGGCGCTGCTCGCCTACACGTTGCTGCTCAACCCGATCAGCGGGCTCGCCTACCAGGGAGCCGAGGCGCTCGGCCTCCGGTGAGCCGCGCCGGCTCGTAACGGCCGCCGCGCGGCACCCGTTACCCTGCCGGAAGCGACATCAACTTGGCGTCTTCAACACGTTCTCGCAAGTCGCGCCGGCGCCCGCCCAAGGCGCGTACCCGGGGCCGGCTCGGCCGGGCGCTTGGCCTTTTCCTCGGGCTCCTGCTCCTGACCGGCGTTTTCGGCACCCTGGCCACCGTGGGGATCGTCAACTACTACGCGGCCGACCTGCCCTCGGTCGAGATGCTGGACGAGGCGGGGCTGCCGCAGACCACAAAGGTGGTCGACCGGACCGGCGCGCTGATCGATGTCCTCTACCACGAGAACCGCACGGTCGTCCCGCTGGCCAGGATCTCGCCCAACCTGCGCCGCGCGACGGTTGCCACCGAGGACCGAACCTTCTACGAGAACTCGGGGGTCGACTACCGCCGCCTGGTCATCTCCGCCGCCCTCGACCTGTCCAGTCGCTCCGCCGCGTACGGCGGCTCCACGATCACCCAGCAGGTTGTCAAGAACCGCCTGCTCAAGGAACAGGCGCTCGACAAGGCCTACGACCGCAAGATCAAGGAGGTGCTGCTGGCCGAGGAGCTTCAGCGCCGGTACACGAAAGACCAGATCCTCGAGATCTACCTCAACACGATCAACTACGGGAACGGGGCGCTGGGGGCCGAGGCGGCGGCCCAGTTCTATTTCGGCGTTCACGCGGCCGAGCTCGATCCCGCGCAGGCAGCCTTCCTGGCCGGCCTGCCGCAGTTCCCGACCGGCTACAACGTGTTCGGCACCGACGCGCAGAAGGCCGCCGCCCAGACCAGGTTCGCCGAGGTGGTGCGCTCGATGGTCGCGGCCGGCTCCCTCAGCCCGGCCGCGGCCGACGACGTGCTGGCGGAGGACATATGGAAGCAGATGGCCGCCCATCACGCGCAGGCCCGCGGGCGTGACCCCCGGACGGCGCACTTCCTGGATTACGTGCTCCAGTACCTGGAGTCCAGGTACAGCGATACCCAGATCTACGAGGGTGGATTGACGGTTCAGACCTCCCTCGACCTGGCCACCCAGTACGCGGCCGACGCCGCCGTCAAGGCCGGCGTCAAGGCCTACGCCAGCAAGGGGGCGGACACCGGCGCGCTGCTGGCCATGAACCCGGCAGACGGCGAGATCGTGGCCATGGTCGGGAGCGCGGATTACGACAACGAGGACATCCGGGGCCAGGTCAACCTGACCGGGGTCAACCCTTCCGGCTACCGGCCGGTGGGTTCCTCCTTCAAGCCCTACACCTACGCCGCCGGCCTGGAGACGGGACAGCTGACCGCCGCCACCAGGGTGGACGACCAGACCGACGTGATCGATGGTCACCGCTACTTCGATTGGGACTCGAGGAAGGAGGGCATGATCCCGCTCCGCCAGGCGCTCCAGGAGTCGCGCAACCTGCCCGCCCTCTGGTCCTACCGCGCGGTCGGCGGCGGCCGGGTCGCCGCCTTCGCGCAGAAGCTCGGCATATCGACCCCGATCGAAAGCCCGTCCAGCCTGCCCACCACCCTGGGCACCAATTCGATGAGCATGGTCGAGCACCTGGCCGCCTACTCGGCATTCGACAACGGCGGCAACCGGGTCTCCGCCCATCCGATCCTCAAGATCACCGACGCCGCGGGCAAGGTTCTGGAGTCGTTCGACCGCCAGCCCTCGCGGGACCGGGTGATCGCGCCCGAGGTCGCCTACCTGACGACCGACCTCCTCCGCGGGCCGCCCCGGCTGTACCTGGGCTACGGAGCCGGGACCCCGGTCGCGTCGAAGTCGGGGACCACGGAGTCCTGGACGGGCGCCTACTGGATCGGCTACACACCCGACCTGGCGGTTGCCACCTACATGGCGCACATCGACAGGGGCGACACCTGCAATTCCGGCTTCGGCCGGCTCGCCGACGGCTTCCAGGCCTCGGGCTGGCTGTGCCCCACCAATGTGCTCTGGGGGGAGCATGTCGGGCTGAGCGTCTGGAAGCCCTTCGTCGACGGCTACTACAAGTCGCACCCGTGGCCGGCCGCCTGGTCGAAACCGGCCGGCATCGTGACGCGGTCGGTCTGCAGGGCAGACGGCAGCGCCGCCGACCCGGCCACGCCCGCCGACCAGAAGTACGACGAGCTGTTCATCGCCGGGATCGGCGAGCCCGGACCCGGCCAGTGCGCGGCGGCGGCGAGGGCCGCTCCAAGTCCCAGCCCTTCGCCCAGCCCCTCGCCCAGCCCCTCGCAAAAGACACACTGAGGACGGCGTGCGA
>CAYLIP010000047.1:0-7791 GCA_964383855.1 uncultured Actinomycetes bacterium
GGAGCTCGACCTCTCGGTGCGGGCCTTCAACTGCCTCAAGGCCAACGACATCACCTCCGTGGGCCAGCTTCTCACCAAGAAGGAGGAGGAGCTGCTCGGTCTCCGCAACTTCGGCCGCAAGTCGCTCGACGAGATCAAGGAGAAGCTGGTCGAGAAGAGCTTCGTGCAGCCCGAGGACATGGATTCGGTCTTCCGCTAAACCGATGAGGCACCAGAAGTCAGGCCGCCGCTTCAACCGCGACACGGACTCGCGCAAGGCGCTGATGCGCAACCTGTGCTCGAACCTGCTTCAGCACGGCCGCATCACAACGACCGAAGCGCGGGCCAAGGAGCTCCGCCGCTGGGTGGAGCGGCTGATCACGACCGCCAAGGCGGGCGATCTCGCCGCGCGGCGCTCGGTCGCCGCCGAGATCAGCCAGCCGGAGGTGGTCGAGCGCCTCTTCTCCAACCTGCTGCCCCGGCTCGGCGAGCGCCCGGGCGGCTACACGAGGATCGTCCACAAGGGCCCGCGCAACGGCGACGCGGCACCCATGGTCATCATCGAGCTCGTCGACTGATCCGCCCCCCTGGGGGCAAGCGTTGAAAAGTGAATATCAAGGTCGTGCTCGAGTACGACGGGACCGGCTTCTCAGGCTGGCAGCAGCAGTCCGGGCGGCGCACGGTTGAGGGCGAGCTGAAGCGCGCCCTGCGTGCGCTGTGCGGGCAGGACCCCAAGGTCCACGCCGCCGGCCGCACGGATGCCGGAGCCCACGCCCTCGGCCAGGTCGTCAACTTCCCGTGGGAGGGCAGGGCGGCCCAGCGGATAGCCCCGCAGCGGATCGCTTCCGCTCTCAACGGGCTGCTGCCGAAGGATGTGAGCGCGGTCGCCGCCGAGGTGGTCGAGGAGGGGTTTCACGCCCGCTACTCGGCCCGCTGGCGCCGCTACCGCTACCGCTACCTCGACCGCCGGGCAAGGCCCGCGCTCGACCGCCAGCAGTGCTGGTGGCTGGTGGGGACCCTGGACGAGTCCGCCATGAACGAGGCGGCCTCGCTCCTGGTGGGAAGGCACGACTGGACCAGCTTCTGCTCGGCGTCGGAGCCCGAGGGGCGGCGGACACGCGAGATGCGCTCGGCAAAGGTCGAGCGGCGTGAGCGCTTTGTCGAACTGGAGCTGGTGGCGGAGGGTTTCCTACGCGGTCTCGCCCGCGGCATTGCCGGCGGCCTGGCCGAGGTGGGAACCGGACGCCGGTCCCCGGAATGGATGGGGGAGATGCTGCAGGCGCGCGACCGCGCCGCGGCGGCAAGAGATAGGGTGAAGACGGCTCCCGCGCGGGGCCTCACATTGATGGAAGTGATTTACGAGTGAAAGTGAAGACCTGGACAGCCAGGAAGGAAGACCTGAAGGGCGAGTGGTTCGTGGTTGACGCCACGGGCCTGACGCTCGGTCGCCTGGCGAGCAACGTGGCCAAGATCCTCAAGGGCAAGCACAAGCCCACGTACACGCCGCACTTGAACACAGGAGACCACGTGATCGTGGTCAACGCGGCGCGCATCGTGGTGACCGGCTCCAAGCTCGACGACAAGGTCTACACGCGCTACTCCGGCTATCCGGGCGGCCTCCGGGCGCGCTCGCTGCGCGACCAGATGGAGCGCGACCCCGCCTTCCCGATCGTCAACGCCGTCCGCGGGATGCTTCAGCACAACACGCTGGGCGCGGACATGCTCAAGCGTTTGCGCGTCTACGCGGGGCCCGAGCACGAGCACCAGGCGCAGGCGCCCACGGCCATCACCTTCAACGAGAAAGGGGACATCCAGGTTGGCTGACAACATGACCCGGGGCACCGGCCGCCGGAAGACCGCCATCGCCCGGATCCGGCTGACGCCGGGCGAGGGCCGCGTGATGATCAACGAGAAGACGCCCCTCCAGTACCTGGGACGGCGGATCCTGGAGATGCAGGTGCTGCAGCCGCTCAAGCTGACGGACACCCTGCGCCGGTTCGATGTCAGCGCCAAGGTCGAGGGCGGCGGAGTCTCAGGTCAGGCCGGCGCGATCGCCCACGGCATCGCGCGGGCTCTCTGCGAGTACGACGACGACTTCCGCGGCACGCTCAAGAAGGCCGGACTCCTCACCCGCGATGCGCGGATGAAGGAGCGCAAGAAGTACGGTCTCAAGCGCGCGCGCAAGGCGCCCCAGTACACCAAGCGCTAGGCCAGGAGCCAGACATCGACCGCCGGTTTCCGGACCGAGGCTGCTCCGCCTTTCAGAGGACCCGGCGCCCGGAGAGCGCCGCGTAGGCGCACATCAGCGCCAGGCAGGCGCCGGCCATGGCTGTGATCGTGGCCACCACGCCGGCCAGCGGGCCGGGGGCAGCCAGCGCGACCCGGCCCATCCCGACCGTGGCCACGACGCCGCCCGTGAAACAGGCGGCCAGCAGGCGGCGGCGGGTATCCAGGGTCATGCCTCCGGCCCGCGCAAGATCGCCCCGAAAGTAGACCGCGGCGGCGGCCATGCCCCCGAGCAGGATCAGGGCGGTGATCTCACCGACCGCGAATGCGCTCACCTGGGGACCACGCTACGACGGTGTTCGGCCTCTCGATCACTGCCGGCCCGGATGGCGGGCCCCGGTCAATTAGTCTGAGAGGGAATCGACTTGATCTTCGTCCGCTCTCGCCGCCCGGCCGTGCTGATGACGGTGGCCTCGACGCTGGTCGCGGCCGCGCTGATCGCCGCCACCGCCCGGGACGCGCTGGACGGCGGGCTGGTCCGGGCCACGCTGCTGGGGCTGGCGGCGGTCTTTGCGGCCACCTTCGTCCTCCGGGCCTCGCTCCGTCTCAAGCACTGGCCACTGGCCAGCATCGCCTTCTTCCGCGACGCGATGGTGGTGAGGACCGGCCACAGCGAGCTGCGCGCGCCGTGGGACGGCCTCGAGCTGATCACCCTGGCGGCACCCAGCGAGTGGACCGAGCTTGCCTGGCCTGAGGTCCGGCTGACCGATCGCCTGACCGTCCGCATGCGTGGTGGGGGCAGCTTCCGCCTCCATCCGGCAAGCTTCGGACTCGATCCCATCGCCTGCCGCGACCTGCTGCTCAGGCTGCGCGACGAGCCCGCGGTCCGAGGCCGCCTGCCCGAGTTCGACTCCGAGCTCGACCTGCTGGCGCGGCCGGCCGCGGTCGGGGAGCTGATGAAGCCACGACTCTGACCAGTAACCAGAAGGCCGATCGTTTCCGTTGAAAGGTAATGTGACCATCTTGGCCACCCAGGCGGCTCCCGCCCTGGCGGGAAGGGATTTCCTGGACCTCGCCGACCTCACCGCCGACGAGATCCGGCGGCTGATCGCGCTCGCGCGGGCCATGAAGGCCGGCCAGTTCAGGGAGCGGCCGCTGACCGGGCGTCACATCGCCCTGATCTTTCAAAAGCCCTCGATGCGGACGCGGGTCTCCTTTGAGGTTGGCATCTCGCGGCTGGGAGGACACGCGGTGGTGCTCTCGGACGCCGAGATCGGGCTGGGCCGCCGCGAGCAGGTGTCCGACGTCGGACAGGTCCTCGCCCGCTACTGCGACGCCCTGGTCGCGCGCCTCTTCAGCCACGACGACCTCCTCGAGCTGGCGCGAGCCTCCGCCAAGCCGGTGGTGAACGCGCTCACCGACCGCTCGCACCCCTGCCAGGTCCTCGCCGACCTGGTCACGCTGGAGGAGGCGCTGGGCGGCCTGGAAGGCCGCCGCCTGGCCTTCGTCGGCGACGGCAACAACGTGGCCAGCTCGCTGATCGAGGCCTCGGCGCTGATCGGTTTTCCGCTGGCGGTCGTAACCCCGCCCCGGCACTATCCGCCCGCAGAGGTGCTCGAGAGGGCCGGCCTGCTGGCCGGCGGGCGGGCGCCCGTCACCGTCACCAGCGACCTCTCGGCGGTCGCCGGGGCGGACGCCATCTACACCGATGTCTGGACTTCGATGGGCCAGGAGGCGGAGACCGAGGTCCGCCGGCGGGAGTTCGCCGAGTACCAGGTCAACGAGGAGCTGGCCGAGCTGGCGCCGAGGGCGATCTTCATGCACTGCCTCCCCGCCCACCGCGGGGAGGAGATCACCGGGGGCGTGATCGACTCCGAGCGATCGGTGGTCTTCGACCAGGCCGAAAACCGCATGTGGGCGCAGATGGCCCTTCTGGCAGCGATCGTCACCGGCGGAGCCTGAGCCGTGTCCCAGGTCCTGAACCAGCTGCTGCTGCAGCTGATCCACATCCTCCAGCGCGTGGGCTGGATAGAGGCAATGGACGTCCTGATGGTGGCGTTCATCTTCTACCAGTTCCTGCGCCTCTTCCGGGGCACGCAGGCCGTCCAGCTGATGGTCGGACTGGTCGTGCTGGTGATGCTGGGCGTGGCCGCCACCGCGCTGAAGCTGGTGCTGCTGAGCTGGCTGTTCCAGAACGCCGCGCCCTTCATCGTGATCGCGATCATCGTTCTCTTCCAGCCCGAGCTCCGACGGATCCTCGACCAGGTGGGCCGGATCGGCCACCTGGGGAGGCCGCTGGGGGCCTTCAACGACCAGCAGCTGAACCGCGCCATGCTGGAGGTGGTGCGCGCGGTGGAGCGGCTGGCCGCGCGGCGGACCGGCGCGCTCGTCGCCTTCGAGCGCGAGGTCGGGCTCGAGGACTACGCCGCGACCGGCGTGCGCATCAACGGTGAGGTGTCGAGCGAGTTCCTGCAGACGATCTTCTTTCCCAACTCGCCTCTACACGACGGGGCGGTGATCATCCGCGGCAACCAGATCCTGGCCGCGGGCTGCCTGCTGCCACTGCCCGAGGAGGGGACGGTCCGAGAGCGGCTGGGCACCCGGCATCGGGCGGCCATCGGCCTCTCCCTGGCCAGCGATGCGCTGGTCGTGGTCGTCTCCGAGGAGACCGGCGTCGTCTCCGTGGTCGAGAACGGCCGCATCAGCCGCAACCTCGACCCCGAGTCGCTGCGCCGGCGGCTGGCGGGCGGGACTCCGGTGGGAACGGCGAACGGGCGCCGCTTTCCGCTTCTCAACTGGCGCCGGGAGGCCGGGGCCCGATGACCTGGCTGGTCTCCAACTGGCGGCTCAAGCTGCTGGCGCTGGCGCTCACGCTCGGATTGCTGGGCGCGGTCGCCTTCAGCGAGAACCCGGTCGTCTTCAAGACCGTGCAGGCCAACGTGAGCTATGCCGGCCTGCACGAGGGAGTCGTTCTCATCGACCCCGCCAAGTCGGTCAACATCCAGGTCAGCGCCCTCGCGGACGCCGCCAGCGGAATCAAGCCCGAGAACATCGAGGTGCGCGCCGACCTGAGCAAGGTCAGGGCGGGGATGGACACCACGGTCAACGCCCAGGTGAGGGCGCTGGTGCCCAACGTTAACCCCCTCAGCGGAAGCGTGCCCATCCACATAACCACCGACACGGTGACCCAGCGGACCCTCGACATCCAGGTCCGCACACCCAACTTCGCGCCCGGCTGGACGGTGCTCCAGGACCCGAAGAAGACATTCGCGCAGTGCCAGCCGGACACCAGCATCCCCTGCAAGGTGACGCTCACCGGACCCACCACCCTGATCCAGGACGTCAGGGCCTTCGTCACCATCCAACCCCAGATCAACACCGACAAGCAGCTTCTCCCGAGCCAGACCGTGCGTTTCGAGCGCGCCGGTCAGCCGGTCGACTTCACCAAGGTCAACACGCAGCCGGAGATCGGCTGGGATCCGCCCATCGTCAGCGTCGAGGTTTCGGCGTCCCGCGGAACCGCGCAGAGGAGCGTGGGCCTGAACGTGCCGGTCACCGGACGGCCCGCATGCGGCTACGCGGTGACCGCGGTCAGCATCGCACCCGGGAACGGGGTGGTCACGATCAGCGGCCCGGCCGACGTCGTCATCAATCGGGACACCATCGATGGCGACGGCATCGACATCGGCGGAGCGAACGCCAACGTCGCCAGGACGGTCAGGGTTCGCGTCCCCGACCAGGTGAGCGCGCAGCCGGCTTCGGTCCAGGTCACCGTGACCATCCAGAAGCAGTTCGACTGCACCGCCCCGACGCCCACGCCGACCCCTTCGCCGAAGCCAACGTAACCTAGACCTGCGCCTGGCCGTTTGCCGGGCAGGAGGTCATATGTGCGGAATCATCGGCTACCTGGGTGAGCGAGAGGCGACGCCCGTCCTCATGGACGCGCTGAAGCGCCTCGAATACCGCGGCTACGACTCGGCGGGCGTCGCCGTCGTGCAGGCGGGCGCCCATCAGACCAGCGTGACCAAGAGCGAGGCCAAGGTTGACGACCTGATCGCCAAGCTCCATGACGACATGCCGACCGGTCACCTGGGCATCGGGCACACCCGGTGGGCAACCCACGGCAAGCCGACGATCGTCAACGCGCATCCGCACACCGACTGCCGGGGCCGCATCTCGGTCGTGCACAACGGAATCATCGAGAACTTCTCCGAGCTGAAGGCCGAACTCGAGCGCGAGGGCCACGAGTTCACCTCGGAGACCGACACCGAGGTCGTGCCCCACCTGATCGAGAAGTACTACCGCGGCGACTTCCTCTTGGCTGTCCGCCAGGCCCTGCGCCGGATCAACGGCGCCTACGCGCTGGCCATGTTCAGCCTCGACGATCCCGAGCTTCTGGTCGGCGCCCGGCTCAACGCGCCGCTGGTGGTCGGGATCGGCGACGGCGAGTACTTCGTCGCCTCCGACATCACGGCAATCATCCCGTACACCAAGAAGGTCCTGATCCTGGGCGAGGGCGAGATGGCGGCGGTGACCCCGCTCGGCGCTGAGGTCTCCACGCTCGACGGCCAGCCGGTGGACGCCAAGGTCGTCCACGTCGACTGGGACGTTGCCCAGGCCGAGAAGGGCGGCCACCCGCACTTCATGCTGAAGGAGATCAGCGAGACGCCCGACGCCGCCGCCAACGCCTTGCGGGGGCGGATCACGGAGTCGGGCGAGGTCGATTTCGCGGAATTCAACATTGCCGGCGAGCAGCTCAAGCGCTACCGGGAGGTGCGCCTGCTCGGCATGGGCACCTCGCTCCATGCCGCGATGCTGGGCGAGTTCGTGATCGAGGACTGGGCCGGCATTCCCGCCCGGGCCGAGGACGCATCGGAGTTCCGCTACCGGCGGCCGACGATCGGCCCCGACACCCTGACCGTGGTCATCACGCAGTCGGGCGAAACCGCCGACACGCTGGTCGGGCTGCGGCAGGCCAAGAAGCGAGGCTCGCTCACCCTGGCGGTCACCAACGTGGTCGGCAGCACGGCCACGCGAGACGCCGACGGAAGCATCTACCTGCACTCGGGCCCGGAGATCTCGGTCGCCTCGACCAAGACCTTCGTCGCCCACATGGTCAGCCAGTACCTGCTCGCGCTCAAGCTCGCCAACGTGCACGGCCGCTTGCCCCTCGAACGCCGGGAGGAGGCGGCGCGGTCGCTGCGCGAGCTGCCAGAAGCGATCCGGAAGGTGCTGGAGCGCTCGAACGACATCGCGCGCCTGGCCCACCACTACAGCCGCTATCGCAACTTCATGTACGTCGGTCGCGGCATCAACGTGGCGGTGGCCCGGGAGGGCGCGCTGAAGCTGAAGGAGATCAGCTACCTGCATGCCGAGGGGACGTCCGGCGGCGAGCTAAAGCACGGGCCGATCGCCCTGCTCGATGCGCACTTCCCGGTGATCGCGATCGCCACCGAGAGTCCCACCAAGGACAAGATGCTCAGCAACATCCACGAGATGGTGGCGCGCGACGCGCCCGTGCTTGCGCTGGTCAGCGAGGGTGACCGGAGCCTCGACGACATCGCCACCGACGTGCTCGAGATCCCG
>CAYLIP010000047.1:7891-19515 GCA_964383855.1 uncultured Actinomycetes bacterium
GCGGTCCGGCGATCGGGCGAAGGCTTTCTGCGCCGGTCCTTCACCCCCGCCGAGATCGAGTACTGCGGGGGCTCGGCGGAGCGCCTGGCGGGTCGCTGGGCCGCCAAGGAAGCGATCATCAAGTGCTTCGACGGCACCGGCATCTGCTTTCCCCGCCAGCGAATCGAGGTTCTGCCGGCGGCCTCCGGGGCTCCCCGGGTGCGCCTTCTGGGCGACGCCGGGCAGGCGGCCGTCCAGGTCAGCATCACCCACCAGGCCGGCGTCGCCATCGCCACCGCGGTGCTGGAGCTGGCCCAGGAGGGGCCGCTCGCCCTGGAGCCGCCACCGGAGGCGGTGAGCCTGCCGGCGCGGCCCGCGGACGGGCACAAGGGCACCTTCGGGACGGTCGGGGTGGTGGCCGGCTGCCGGGGCCTGACCGGTGCCGCCTATCTCTGCTCGACGGCGGCGGCGCGCGCCGGCGCCGGCATGGTGCGGCTGCTCGTCGCCGACGGCATCTACGCGATCCTGGCCGCCAAGTGCACGGAGGTGATGGCGACGCCGGTACCTGAGGCTGCTCCAGGGGCGATCGGCCACAACGCCACCGATGAAGTTCTCCGGCAGCTCAAGGGGACCGCCGCGGTGCTGGTCGGCCCCGGCCTCGGCCGCCACAGGTCGACCTGGCGGCTGGTCGATGAGCTGCTCGGCCGCGTTCGCGCGCCCATGGTGGTGGATGCCGACGGCCTGAACGCGCTCGCGGGCAACCGCCGGCGGCTCAAGCGGCTGGGCGAGGCGCGGGTGCTCACTCCCCACCCCGGCGAGATGTCGCGGCTGACCGGTCTCAGCGCCGCCGACGTCAACGCGGACCGGGAGGCGACCGCGGCTCGCTTCGCCGAGGAATGGCGGGCGGTGGTGGTCCTGAAGGGCGCCCACACCGTGGTGGCCGCCCCCGGAGGCCGGCTTTCGGTCGACCCGCACGCGGTGCCGGCGCTGGCCAGCGGGGGGACCGGAGATGTCCTGAGCGGCATCATCGCGGGGCTTCTCGCCCAGGGCGTCGAGCCCTTCGAGGCCGCCGTCACCGGGGTGTACGTGCATGCGGCCGGAGGCGCCAGGGTGGCAAGCCGGCTGGGCGACTCCGGCCTGCTGGCGTCCGATCTCCTGATCGAGATCCCGCGCGTGATGAACGATCTGCGCAGGGGCGGACCGTGAGCTCGCGCTGGGCTGATATCGATCTCGGCGCGATCGGCCACAACCTGCGGCACGTCGCGCTCCTGCAGCCCTTCGGAACCCGGGTCATCGCGGTGGTCAAGGCCAACGCCTACGGTCATGGAGCGATCCCGGTGGCTCGGGCGGCGATCCGCGCCGGGGCCTTCGGGCTCGCGGTCTCCACGCTCGGCGAGGCGCGGGAGCTGCTCGAGGCGGGGGAGGGCGAGCTCGACCGCCTCCTCGTGCTCGGCGGCCTGACACCAGCCGATGCTCCGGAGGCGGCGGCCACCGGCTGCGCGGTGATGGTCCACCGAGCCGACGTGGCGGCCGCGCTGGACGCCGCCGCCAGGGCTGCGGGCCGTGTTCTCCCGGTGCATCTCAAGGTCGACACGGGGATGAGCCGGCTCGGCTGCGCGCCCTCCGAGGCGCTGGACCTGGCCCGCTTCATAGTCGGCGCCGGCGGCCTCCGGCTTGCCGGCATCTTCACGCACTTCGCCTCTTCCGACAGCGACGAGGCGATGACCAGGACCCAGGCGCGGGCCTTCGAGTCGGTGGTGTCGACGCTGAGTGACGCGGGCATCGATCCCGGCCTCCGCCACGCCAGCAACTCCGGCGGAGCGCTTCGCCATCCCGAGCTCGCGCTCGACGCTGTCCGCGTGGGAATCGCCATGTACGGCTATCACCCCGGCGGTGAGCGCCACGAGGGCCTCCGGCCGGCGCTCGCGCTGCGCGCCCTGGTGACCCACGTGAAGACGGTGGCGCCGGGGACCATGGTCGGCTACGGGGGGACCTGGCGCGCCGAGCGGGCGTCCTGCATAGCGACCGCCGGGATCGGCTACGCGGACGGCGTCATGCGGGCCCGCTCGAGCCGGGGTGAGGTGCTCGTGCGCGGCTCCCGAGCCCCCCTTGTCGGCCGCGTGAGCATGGACGCGATCACCCTGGACGTGACCGGCATCGCGGGCGTCGAAGTCGGGGACGTCGTCACCGTGATCGGCGAGGACGGGGCCCAGCAGATCACCGCCGATGAGACGGCCGAGTGGTCGGGGACGATGTCCTACGAGATCCTGACCGCGATCGGCAGCCGGGTGGAGCGCCGCTACTCGGAATAGGGGCTGGGGCGCGGGGGGTTGGATCGGGCAGCGTGGCTACACTGGTCCTCGAGATGCCCGAGACGAAGGCCGAGTCCGCCTTTGCGGAGGAGGCGTTGTCGCACCTGGACACGCTGTACCGTGGCGCGCTGCGCCTGACGCGCGACCCGGACCGGGCGCAGGACCTGGTGCAGGACACCTACGTGCGCGCGCTTCGCTACCAGCACAGCTACCAGCGGGGCACGAACATGAAGGCGTGGCTCTTCGCGATCATGCGCAATCTCTTCTGGGACCGGTTCCGCGGCGGCCGGCCGGAGGACCTGAGCCTCGACGACGACACCGGCGACTTCGCCCTCTACGAGCGGCTGAAGGACGAGACCGCCAAGCCCGAGGAGCAGGTGCTCGATCGCCTGGCGGCAAGCGAGGTCGTGGCCGCGGTGGAGAAGCTGCCCCCCCTACATCGCGAGGTCGTGCTGCTGGTCGACGTCGAGGGGTTCTCCTACAAGGACGCGGCCGAGGTCCTGGGCGTCCCCATCGGCACCGTGATGTCGAGGCTTCACCGAGCCCGGCAGCAGCTGCAGAAGCAGCTCTACGACTACGCCGTGGAGTCCGGGATCGTGGCTGCCAGGGAGGCGACGGCGTGAACTGCGAGGACTGCGTGGATCGCCTGGAGGCGTATGTCGACCGCGAGCTGAGCGAGTCGGAGGTTGCCCAGCTGCGACGGCACCTCGCGGAGTGCCCGCCCTGTGACGACCGCTACCGCTTCGAGGCCGGCCTGAGGCGATTGGTCCGGGTCTGCTGCGAGCAGGAGACGGCCCCCGTGGAGCTGCGTGAGAAGCTCCGGGAGATCCTCTTCTAAGGCCGCTCAGGCTTCGGTCGCGCGAACCGCAAAGACGCAGTCGCGGCCGCCGGTGACGCAGCCACACTCGATCTCCTGGACGAGCCAGCGGTTGGCGAGGCCGATCCACCGGAGCAGCGTCTCCAGCTGGCCGACCACGGCATGGCAGGAGGGCTGCGGCTTGACCTTTCCGAACACGTAGGGATTCCCGTAGAGGGCGACCCAGAACTCGCCGTCGGCGAGCTGGCTCCAGGCCGCGCAGTGCTCGGCGCGGACCGCGTCCTGGCGGCGGCAGTAGGCGTCCAGGAGCGAGCGTACGCGGCGCTGGTGGCCGGGCGGCATCAGCCGCAGCCGGCGCCGCTGACCATGGAGGAGGGGGGTCCTCTCGATCTCGAGCTGCATGGTGACGTTGCCCCAGCGCCGCTGCTGCTCGGCGCCCTGGGAGCCGAAGGTCACCTCGATGGCCTCGTTGAGCTGGGCAAGCTCATGCAGGGGGATCGTGAACCCTTCCCCGTCGGCGGGGTCATTCAGCAGGTAGGGCAGCCCCGAGGTGGCCACCAGGTCGGTCCAGCGCTCGCCGGCGATGTGGGTGGCGGCGTGGAAAGCGTTCGAGAAATGGGCGTCGAGGATCTCGTGGCCCGCCGGCTCGAGGAGGGGCAGGCCGCGGTCGGCGAGCATCTCGGTGGGCGCCTTCTCGGCCAGCTCCACCGGCCGGGGTGGCCGTGACGCGCCCGCAGGGGTGGGCGCGGGCGGCGTCGGGGTGACCGGGGGCCAGGCCGAGCCGGGAGCCGCCGCGGACCGCGCGAGCCACATCTCGGCGCCGGTCAGGCGGGCGTCCTCCGAGATGGGCGAGAGGGGCGGTACCGAGTGGGAGAGATCCCGCGCAGGGGACGCAGGGGGCGAGGGGGCCGCGACAGGCTCCGGCAAGGGCGCGGGGCCAGGGGGCAGCGTGGGCGGCGTCGGCACGTACGGGCGAAGAATCGCGGTCAGGCGCTGGACGAAAACCTGGGCGGAGCTGATTCGCTGGTCGGGATCCTTGGCCATGGCCGCCTCGAAGAGGGCGTCGAGCTCGGGCGGCAGACTCTCGTTGCGCTCGTGGATGGAGGGGATGGGCGCCTGCACGGTCGCCGTGACCAGCGTCCGCCGGTCGCCCTTGTAGGGGCGGGTACCGCTCAGGAGCTCGAAGGCGATCACGGCCAGGGCATAGACGTCGGCGCGCTGGTCGACGGCGTCGCCCATCGCCTGCTCGGGCGCCATGTACCCGGGGGTGCCGAGCGCCAGTCCGGTCTGGGTCAGCGACTCCTGGTCGGTGGTCCGGGCCAGCCCGAAGTCGGCCAGCAGGACCCGGCCGTCGCGATGGATGAGGACGTTGGCGGGCTTCAGGTCGCGGTGGGTGACGCCCACGGCGTGAGCGTGATGGAGGGCATCGGCGATCTGGGTCAGGTACTCGATGGCGGTGTCCTGGTCGAGGCCGCCGCCGTCCATCCGGGTCTGGAGGGTCCCATCCTCGACCAGCGGCGAGACGATGTACGTCACGTCGCCGAAGCTGCCGAAGTCGTAGACCGGAATGATGTTCGGGTGATCGAGCTTGGCCAGCGTCCGGGCCTCGTTTGCGAAGCGCTGCAGGAACCCCGGCTCGTCGGCGAGCGCCCGGTTCAGGATCTTGAGGGCGACGTCGCGCCCGAGCATCGGCTGGTAGGCGCGATACACGTTCGCCATACCACCCTCGCCGACCTCGTCCCGGACCTCGTACTCGCCGATCCTGGTCCCGACGACCTGCTTGGTGATCACCTTGTCCCCTTGGGGCGATAAACGCGCAGAAAGGCCCGTTACTGCAGTCATGACGGCGAATTGATCGCGGATAATTCCCGGGCTTTGGCCTTCATCCTCGGGACCCTGACGGCGGTGCTCGGGCTGACCGCGCTGGCGGCCGTCGTGCGCACCCGCAGGAGGGTCCGCGCGCCGCTCTACGAGTCGCTCCGCGAGGAGCGGCGGCGGCAGGTGGAGGAGACGCGCGATCGCATCCGCGGCCTGCGGTCGCCGTCGTCCCCGCCGCTTGCGGCGGCCGCCAATCCGGCGCTCGGCACCGCTCTCAACCCGCCCGCGCCGCTGGCCTCGGATCCGCCCCGGCCGAGGTCCTCGATGGCCGCGCGTGAGGAACCGCTGGCACAGGCGGTCGCGGGCCACGCCGCCCTGCTGGCGGCGCTGGTCTCGATCCTGCTCGGCGTCTTCCTGCTCCTCGCCGGAACCCGCTGAGGGGCCGAGGGCTCCATTCCAGGTCCCCTGCCCGCTCGACGGGGAGGTGGCTCGGCGCAGCCGAGCCGGAGGGGTCCCGTTTACCCAGGAGGGCCGTCCGCTACGCGCAGTCCGTGAAGTCCTGCGTGAACATCTCCTCGTACCCGACGGCCTTGTAGACGCCGATTCCCACGCAGCGGAAGTCTGCGTTCAGGATGTTCGCGCGGTGGTCCGGGCTGGCGAGCAGAGACTGTTCGGCCTGGTCCACGTCGGGCGCGAAGGCGATGTTCTCGCCGGCCGTGCCGAAGTGCGTCTGGTGGTCGCGCATGCGGTCGAACGGGCTCTTGCCGTCGGGCGTCGTGTGGGAGAAATAGCGCCGCCTGTACATGTCCAGGCTGTGCTCCCGGGCCGCGGACTGGAGCACCGGGTCGAGCTGCAGAGCCGGGAGGTGGTGCTGCTCCCGAACGTCGTTGAGCAGGACCAGCATCCGGTTCTCGGCGGGCACGTCGAGCGCAATGTCGAGCTGCTCGGGCAGCGAGAGGCGGTAGAACGCTTTGTCGCCCGCATCGGGCGGCACCGCCGGGTTCACCGTCGCCTGCGTTTCGCGCTTGGCCGGCAGCAGCAGGCGCTGCAGGCGGGGCTGCAGGAAGCCGGAATCGTGCGTGATCGCGGAGCCAAGTGTGGAGCTGAGCACGAGGGGGCGGTAGCCGCCGGGTAGGACGACCAGCGCGCTCAGCACCAGGGCCGCGATCGCGGCCGCCGTCCCCACCGCCGGGAGGGCGCCTGCGCGTCGCGTCAGCCGCGCGCGGCCGGCAAGCCAGCCCATCCGTCCCTGCAGCGACGGCTGGACGGCGCCATGGGTGGTCACCACCAGAATCAGGAACACGCCAAAGCCGGCGAGCCCCAGGGGCACTCCAAGGAACCGGTGCAGGCCGCTGCTGATCGGCTCGAAAAGAAGGAATGCAACGCCGAGTCCGAGCGCGAGGGCGGTGAGCTCGGTCGCGTAAGTTGGGAACCCGCGCCGGGCCCCATCCAGTGCGGCGATCACGCAGACGGCGATCACCGCACCGTCGACGAGATTGAAATGCAAGCGAGAGCGAGTATACGTTCGGTTCACTTGAGCACCCAACCTGCCACCCAGCTGGCGCAGGCGCGCCTCTACGCGATCACCGCCGACGTCGAGCCCGAGCGGCTGGAGGCACTCTCCGCCGCCGTCCTGCGCGGCGGGGCTGACGTGCTGCAGCTCAGGCACAAGACCCTGGCACGAGGCGAGCTGCTGGAGCTGGCCCGCCGGCTCCGCGAGCTGACCGCGCGGGCCGGCGCTCTCCTGATCGTGAACGATCACCTGGACATCGCGCTGCTGGCCGCCGCCGACGGCGTTCACCTTGGCGCCGACGACCTCTCCCTGGCTGAGGCTCGCCGGCTGGCGCCGGCCGGCTTTCTGGTCGGCGCCTCGGCCGCCACGCCCGCCGAGGCCCGCGCGGCCGTCCTGGAGGGTGCCGATTACATCGGCTGCGGAGCCGCCTTCCCGACGCCGATCAAGTCGGAGCGGCGCGTGATCGGGCCGGCCGGGGTGGCCCGGGTGCAGGCCGCGGTCGAGGTCCCGGTGTTCGCGATCGGCGGCGTCGACCTCGGAAATGCGGCCGAGCTGGCGGCGGCGGGCGTGCACCGCGCCTGCGTCATCCGCGCGCTCTTCGAGGCGGACGACCCGGAGGCGGCCGCGCGCGCGGTCAGCCAGGCGCTGGCCGGTTGACGACCCTTCGCGAGCTCGGCGAGCTGGGCCTGCTCGCCCGCCTGCTGCCGCACCTGAGCCGGGCCGGCGGCAGCGTGCTGATCGGCGCCGGCGAGGACGACGATGCCGCGTGGCGCGAGCCCGACGGCACCATCACCGTGGCCAAGGTCGACACCTTCGTGGAGGGCGTGCACTTCGATCTCTCATGGATGCCGGCGGAAGCTGCCGGCTGGCGCGCCTGTGCCCTCACTCTCAGTGACCTGGCCGCCAAGTCGGCGTCGCCAACCTACGGCCTGGTCTCGCTCTCCGCCCCTTCCGGCACCGACGTGGCTGCGGTGGAGGCGATGTACGAGGGGCTGGCCGCCTGTGCCGCCCGGTTCGGGCTGAGGCTGGTGGGCGGCGATACGACCTCGACACCCGGGCCGATCACGCTCAGCGTGGTCGCCCTCGGGCGGTGCTCGACCATGCCGCTGCCCCGGGCCGCCGCCCTTCCCGGGTGGGGGATAGCCGTCACCGGGCCCCTGGGCGGCGAATCGGTGGCGCTGGCCGCCCGCCGGCCCACCCGTCCGCTTCCACGCTTCGGCGCCGCGCCCGAGGGCGCGGCCTGCGGCGACATCTCGGACGGTCTCGTCCGCGAGCTGGTGAAGTACCGCGCCGCCGCCGGCGTCGGGGCTCGGATCGACTCGGCGGCGGTGCCGGTGGCCGAGGGGGCGACCCTCGAGCAGGCGCTGACCGGCGGTGAGGAGACCGAGCTGGTGGTGGCCGCGCCGGTCATCGCCGGCGGGATCGTGATCGGTGCCTTCACCGGCGACGGGCGCATCCTGGTCGACGGCGTGGAGCGGGAGGCGGGCGGCTACGACCACTTCGCGTAGGGAGGTGATCACGCGCTCGGAGGCGGAGACCGAGGCCTCCGGAGAGCGCCTGGCGGCCGGCCTCGAGCGAGGAGACCTGCTTCTCCTGTCGGGGCCGCTGGGCGCCGGCAAGACCGCCTTCGTTCGCGGCCTGGCCCGCGGCCTGGGCTGCCGTGCGGACGTCATGAGCCCGACCTTTCAGCTGGTCAGGATCTACCCCGGCCCCCTTCAGCTCGCGCACGCCGATCTCTACCGGCTCGAGTCTTCGCCCGACCTGGCCCAGCTCGGCTTCGATGATCTGCTCGACGAGGGCGTGCTCGCCGTCGAGTGGGGGGAGCGGCTCCGAGGGGCCGAGGGCGCCAGGGTGAGTTTCGAGGTTCTGGGCGCCGGCGAGCGCCGGCTGGGCCTGGCTGGAGGAGGGCCGGATTGGTCCTTGTGATCGACACCTCGTCCGTCCTCACCGGCGTCGCCGTGGTGCGGCCGGGCGGCGACGTGGCGGCAGAGACCGTGCAGCCCTCCGGGCGGGACCGCGACCTGAGCGCGCTGGTCAGGAGCCTTGTCGATCCCCGCGCGCTGGAGCGGGTGGCGGTGGCGACCGGCCCGGGCTCCTTCACCGGGCTGCGCGTGGGCGCGTCCTACGCTGTGGGGCTGGCGCTGGGCCGCCGCCTGCCGCTGCTCGAGCTCGACAGCCTCGCCGTCCAGCAGGCGCGGGCCCGGGTGCCGGCGACGGCGGTGGTGGAGGCAGGGAGGGGGCGGGTCTTCTACCGGGAGCCGGGCGGGCAGGAGGGCTGCGTGGACGCCCCCGACCTGCCCTCGCTGCACCCCCTGGTCGGCTGGCTGCGGCCGGCCACCGAGGGGGCGCTGCGCGCTCGCCTGCTCGAACCGCCGGAGCTCAGGACCTTCGGGGAGGCGGTGGCGCGGCGCCTCGACGCGGCCGCCGAACTTGACCATCGTGCGGTTAGGCTTCACTACATGCAGTCGTTCGAGCTGCGCCGCTGATGGTCCAGCTGCGGGAGCGCCTTGCGATCGAGCCCATGCGGGAGCAGGACGTCCCGACCGTCCAGGTGATCGAACGGGACATCTTCTCGACACCCTGGCCCCGCAACGCCTACTACCGTGAGCTGGCGTCGCGGAACAGCGCCCACTACATCGTCCTCAGGCGGTACACGGAGGGCGGCCGGGAGCCGGACATCGTCGGCTACGCCGGGATGTGGCGGATGTACGACGAGGCACACGTGACCACGATCGGCGTCCGCCGGGACCTCCAGCACAGCGGCTATGGCCGGGTGCTCTTTGCCGCCCTGGTCCAGACCGCCTACGACATGGGCGCCAAGTGGGTGACCCTGGAGGTGCGCACGTCCAACGACAACGCGATGCGGATGTACGAGGACTTCGGATTCAAGGTGATCGGGCGGCGGCGGGGTTACTACACCGACAACGGCGAGGACGCCATCGTGATGTGGTCGGATTCCATCTACTCCCCCCGCTTTCGCGCGGCCTTCGAGGCCAACCTGCAGCGCGTCGAGGGCGAGATCGAGGGGCTGCGGCGCGAGTTTCTGCCGCCCGCGGAGAACCGCCCGTCGCGCTGACTCTCGGCATCGAGACGTCCTGCGACGAGACGTCGGTCGCCCTTGTCGAGGCTGGGCGCCGTCTGGTGGATGGGCTCATCCACTCGCAGGTTGAGATCCATCAGCCTTTCGGCGGCGTGATGCCGGAAATGGCCGCCCGCGACCACCTCGAGCGCCTGCCCGGGCTGGTCGAGACGCTGCTCGCCCGCACCGGCGTGCCCCCTGAGGATGTGAGCCAGGTCGCCGTGACCCGGGGTCCCGGGCTGGTCGGGTGCCTGCTGGTGGGCACCGGCGTGGCCGCCGGTCTGGCCGACGCCTGGGGAGCGCCGCTGGTCGGGGTCAATCATCTCTGGGGCCATGTCTACGCAGCACTGCTCTCGGAGCCGGATCTGGAGCCTCCGCTGCTGGCGCTCGTCGTCAGCGGCGCCCATTCCGACCTGGTCTGGATGCCGCGCCACGCCGAGTTCCAGGTGCTGGGGCGGACCCGGGACGACGCCGCCGGCGAGGCCTTCGACAAGGCGGCCAGGATGCTCGGCCTCGGCTATCCAGGCGGACCCGCGCTCGACCGGCTCGCTCGCCGCGGCGAAGCCTCCCGGCAGCGGCTCCCGGTGCCCTCGCTGCCCGGGCTGGAGTATTCGTTCAGCGGGCTCAAGACGGCTCTCCTGTACCGCCTGCGCGACCTCGGCGGAGATCCCGACGAGCAGACCCGTGCCGACCTTGCGTCAGCCTTCGAGCACTCGGTGGTGGAGTCGCTGCTGGAGAAGCTGGACGCCGCGCTGGCTGCCCGTCCGGTCCAGGAGGTGGTCGTCTGCGGCGGCGTGGCGGCCAACACGCTGATCCGGCGCCGCGCCGCCGAGGTGGTGAGCGGGCGCGCCCGGCTGACCATCCCGCCGCTTTCCCTCTGCACCGACAACGCGGCCATGATCGCCGCCGCCGGCTATTTCACGCCCGCCGGCGGCGAGGCGGCGGCCGACCCGGGGCTGAGCTGGTGAGACGGGAGGGGGACTGGGTCCGGATCCTGGCGTCCTCCCGCCTCGAGTGCGACCTGGCCGCCGCCGTCCTCGAGGCCAACGGAATCGAGACGGTGAGTCCGGGCGGCAGCGCCGAGCTCACAGGCGCCGTGTTCGAGCCCAGCGAACTCTGGGTAAGAAACGAGATGGCGGACCGCGCCCGGGAGGTATTGAAATCCTCCGGGCCGGATGAGCCATAATTAGCACTCGGTAGTCCCGAGTGCTAAGCACTCGCCGCCGGCGAGTGCAAATTCCAGTCGAGGAGGAGACGTATGAACCTGAAGCCGCTTGGCGACCGGGTGGTCGTGAAGCCGGTCGAGAGGGAGGAGCGGACCAAGAGCGGCATCGTGCTGCCGGACACCGCCAAGGAGAAGCCGCAGGAGGGCATCGTGGAGGCCGTCGGTGGCGGTCGCGTGCTCGACAACGGCACCAAGCTGCCCATGGAGCTGAAGGTCGGCGACCGCGTGCTCTACGCGAAGTACGCGGGCAACGAGTTCAAGCAGGACGACGTCGAGTACCTGATCGTGAGCGAGAAGGACGTCCTGGCCGTGGTCAGCAGCAACGGCAAGTCCAAGTAACGAGAACGCTAGGAGGTATCTGAGATATGGCAAAGGCTGTTGCCTTTGACGTGGAGGCCCGCCAGGGCCTCAAGCGCGGCATCGACGTGGTCGCGCAGTCCGTACGCATCACGCTCGGACCCAAGGGTCGCAACGTGGTGCTCGAGAAGAAGTTCGGCGCCCCCACCGTCACCAACGACGGCGTCACCATCGTCCGCGAGATCGAGCTCAAGGACCCCTGGGAGAACACGGGCGCGCAGCTGCTCCGCGAGGTCGCGACCAAGACCAACGACGTGGCCGGCGACGGCACCACGACCGCGACCATCCTGGCCCAGAGCATGATCACCGAGGGCTTCAAGAACGTCGCCGCGGGCGCCAACCCGATGCAGCTCAAGATCGGCATCGAGAAGGCCGTCGCCGCGGTCGTCGACGAGATCAAGAAGGTCGCGATCCCGGTCAAGGGGCACGAGGACGTCGCGCACATCGGCGCCATCTCCTCCCAGGACCCGCAGATCGGCGAGCTGATCGCCGAGGCCATGGACAAGGTCGGCAAGGACGGCGTG
>CAYLIP010000048.1:0-19385 GCA_964383855.1 uncultured Actinomycetes bacterium
ACCGGATCTCTAGAGATCGCCGCTTGACTTCTTAGCCCCGTGGGATGTCTAGCCCTTCCGCTCCTCCAGCGCCTTCAGGATCCGCTCCTGGGTCTCCAGCATCTCGAGCTGACGCACGTTGATGGTGTGGAGGGCGGTCAGGGTCTCGTGGTCGGCCTCGGCGCGGGCGTCCTGGGCGGCGGAGATCACGTTCTGGCCGACGATGATGATCGGCAGCAGGACCAGCTGGAGGAACGATTGGCTCAGCCACGCGACCCCGGTCACCGTGTCGCCCTTGAGGAAGGCGGCCAGCGCCTGGGGGAAGGAGACGAGCGAGATCACCAGGAACAGGTAGGCCGCCCACATCGTGCCCACGCTCTTGGTGATGAGGACGGCGACCCGCATGTTGAACTGGCCGAGCCGGCCCGTGCCGTGGACGTGCTCGCGAACCTGCCTTCCACTGACGTGCCGCGGCGCGTGCCTGGCCGCACTGTTCACGCTGTCCATCGCCGCCCGGTGAAGGGCGCTGTCTGCATAGGTTCTCTCGGACACTCTCTGCCTCCTGGTGGTCGGTGCCGTGGGGCCTGGGCGGAGTCTACTGGGGGCGAGGTGCGTCAACCTGTGGGCGGGCGGGCCCGCGGCCAGACGCGCAGGCGCCCGCACATGCGCCGAATTTGGGCGCGCGAGACGCGCAGGCGCCCGCACATGCGCCGAATTTGGGCGCGGAATTTGCGGGCGCCAGAGGCGTCGGCGCCCGCAAATGTGCCGAAATCGAGCCGGTCAGATCGCGACCGCCAGATCGTAGTTCACGCCGCGCATGTCCTCGCAGAGCCCCTTGCAGGCGTTCAGCTTGGCCGAGAACTCGGGCAACTCCCGCCACGCCTGCCGCGCCGACGGGCTCTCCCATTCCGCGAACGAGACGAAGTGGCAGGGGTCGGTGGTGTTCCGAATCAGCCGTGCGCCGAGGAAGCCGGGCGCGCTCGCGCGCGTCCACTCCAGGAAGTCGGTCCATCGCGCCACGAACTCCTCTTCGGCGCCCGGCCGCACCTTCCAGTCTCCGGAAACCAGGTTCTGAACCGCAGCCTGAGTCTTCATTTGCCGTTCTCCTCCGTGAGCTAAAACGCAGTCCTGCTATCGCTCGATCGGTACACCGACGAGCGAGCCCCATTCCGTCCACGATCCGTCGTAGTTGCGCACCCTCGGATAGCCGAGCAGCTCGTGCAGGACGAACCAGGTGTGGGCGCTTCGCTCGCCGATCCGGCAGTACGCCACCACCTCCTTGTCCGGTCCCAGGCCCTGGCTCTCATAGAGGGCACGGAGCTGCTCCGGCGGCAGGAAGGCTCCCGTCTCCGGGTTGACCGCCCGCGCCCACGGGATGTTGGCCGCTCCGGGAATGTGGCCTCCCTTCTGCGCCTGCTCCTGCGGCAGATGCGGCGGTGCCAGCAGCTCGCCGCGGTACTCCTCGGGAGAGCGCACATCAACGAGGCCGACCCCCGGCCGCCCGAGCACCTCGCTCTCGACGAATCCGCGGAGCGCACGGATCTCCGGATGCTGCGCCTGCACCTGATATCCGGTGCCGGGCGTGACCTGCGGAACCTCCTTGCTCAAGGGCCGCCGCTCGAGATCCCACATCTTGCGGCCGCCATCCATCAGGCGGACCCGGTCGTGGCCGTAGTACTTGAAGTACCAGTACGCGTAGGCCGCGAACCAGTTGTTGTTGCCGCCGTACAGCGTCACCTCGTCGCCGTTGCGGATGCCGAGACGGTCCATCAGCGCCGCGAACGCCTCCGGCCCTATGAAGTCGCGCCGGATCGGGTCCTGCAGGTCGTCCTTCCAATGCACCCCGATCGCCCCCGGAATGTGCCCCCGTCCGTAGGCGCTGACGTCCTCGTCCACCTCCAGCAGGTGAAGCCCGGGGTCGCCAAGCTGCCCAGCCACAGACTCGGTGTCTCACAAAGCCGCATGTGCCTGCGTCGCCATCTCCATGTCCTCCATGAACGTCCGCTCCGGGCGGCCTTCGACCTGCCTGCCGCCCTGTGATGGGAGGAAGTTAGGAGCCCCGCGTTCCCCGAGCGTTCCTCAGCCGCGCGACACGCTGGCCGTGGCGACCGCCCGCCGGCAATGTTCGGCGTCGAGCGGCCGGCCACATTCATCGAAGACCTCCGCCGCCTCACGAAGGAGGGCTGCGCTCTGTCCGAGGTCGCCCTCGGCGCGCCGCACGGCTGCGCGAGCCACCCAAGACGCCGCCCTCCATGGGCCACCCTGCCACATCCCGGCGATGGCTTCGGCCTCCTCGAGGCAGCGCCGCGCGCGCGGGAGCTCGCCCGCCTCGGCGCATCCGCGGACGGCATTGAGGCGGAAGCCGATCGAGCAGGGCGGGCAGACGTCGCCTGGTCGCAGCGCCAGCTCGGCCTCGTCGAGCAGGGTCAACCGCTCCTCCTGGTCGGTGAGCGCCTCGAGCAGCCCTGAGAAAACTCTCACCACGAGGTGCGGCGCCAGGTGAGCCGAACTCGCCGGATCACGCATCCGGCTCAGGAGCTCGACGGCCGCCCGTGCGTGGCCTCGGTACGCCTCGATCTCTGCCAGCCGGACGGTCGCGAGGACCAGCCCGGACTGGGAGCCGATCTTTGTGAACAGCCGGCTGGCGGCGGACAGCCGTCGCTCGGCATCCTCGAGCCGGCCGGCGGCGAGCCCGGCCTCGCCCAGGAGGAGCATCGCAAGCCCGGCGCCCTGGAGGGAGCCGGCCTGCTCGGCGCGAGGCAGAAGCTCGCGGGCCAGCGAAACCACAGCTTCTGTGTCTGCGCTGCCCAGGCTGGTCTCGGCGAAGCACAGGTGCGAGTCGAAGACCTGTGCGGACTCGGCCGGATCCAGCCGCAGAGCCTCTTCGAAATCGGCGCGGAAGCGCTCCTGCCACCGGCCCTGGGCGAAGGCCACCAGGCAGAGCAGGACCGATGCCTCGCCGAGCTCGCGGGCCAGGCCGCCGCCGGTGGCGAGTTCCCGAGCCTTCTGCGCCAGCCGGCCGGCCTCCTCCAACTGGCGCTGGTTCCAGGCGAGCAGTCCGCGTGCGATCAGGCTCTGAGCCTGCTCGCCGAGGGATGGCGCCTCCGGGCCGGTGGCGGCCAGGGCGCGCTCGAACACCGCCACCGTCTGTTCGTCCGGTCCCACGCCGAGGTCGATACGGAGGGCGTCGCGAGCTCTCTGGAACTGCCGTATCACGGCCTGCCGCTGCCCGGCCGCCAGCAAAGACTCCATCAGCGCGCGATGGGCCTGCTCGTCCGCCCGGTCGATCTCAAGCACCTTGTCCCACCGGCCGCCCGCCCGGCAGAGCTCGAGGCAGAGAAACCGCGCCTGCTCGCGTCGGGGCTCCGTCCAATCCGCGTACCGGTCGGCCGGCAGAAGCTCGCCGGTGTAGAGCGCCGCCGCCGCCTCGAGTCCCACGCCCGTCGTGAGCGCGGACTTGGCAGCCGACTCGAAGGCCAGCAGATCGACATGGAGCTCGCCCGCCGGCCAGAGCTGGATCAGATCGTGCCCGGCTTCGACGGACTCCAGGGAGCCGAGGGCCTGCCTCGCAAAGTGCACGGCCTTGCGCAGGTTGGCGGCGGCCGGTTCGGGGTCGAGCGCCGGCCAGAGCATGGCCATCACCTGCTCGCGGTGGAGCCGGTGGCCGGTCGCCAGGGCGAGGATTTTGACCAGGTCCGCACCACGTCGATGCCGCCACGCCGCGTCCGGGACGGCCGTGCCATCAACCTCGGCCCGAAACCCACCCAGAAGGCCGATTCTGCACGTCGGTGCCATCGCGCCGAGGTGACCATACACCGGCCGAGGCGGCGGAAACGCCCGTCCTTTCAGCCACCCCGGATTCGGCTCATGCGCCCGCACATGTGCCGAATTTCGGGGCGCCAGTCGCCCATGCGCCCGCACATGCGCCGAATTTGGCGGCGCCAGGCGCCCAGGCGCCCGCACATGCGCGGAATTGGCTGGCTGGGGAGGGTGGATTCGAACCACCGGTCTCCTGATCCAAAGTCAGGCGCCTTACCGCTTGGCCACTCCCCAATCGACCGCCAGAAGATAGCTTGACCCGCCGCCCCCCCAGCAACATCCCCGACGGCAGACCCCATGCCTGCGGTGCAGCTCCCAACCGGTGCCGGGCCTCCCTTAACAGCCACTCTTCTCCCTGCCGGCCGCCGACCCTAGCCTCCCGGCATGCGATTCCGTCTTCGCCCAGGCTGGCCCCGCCTGGCCCTGGCGCTGGCGCCGATCCTGTTCGGACTCGCCCTCCTGGCGGCGGCGCTGCTCGTGCTGCCGGCATTGAGGTCTCCGGCGCCGGCGCTCGCGGCCGCCGACGGCCAGGTGGCCGCGGCGCCTCCGCCGCCGGCCGGCCTGCTCGTCGACGTGTCGGGAGCGGTCGCCCACCCGGGGCTCTACCGCCTGGCGAGGGGGGAGCGTGTGCAGGCCGCGATCCGCGCCGCCGGCGGCCTCAGCTCAGAAGCGGATCCCGCCCACCTGCCCAACCTGGCCGGCCTGCTCAAGGATGGCGAGCAGGTCAAGGTTCCCGCGCGGCGTTCCTCCTCGAACAGCTCTTCCGGCTCGCGCCAGCCTCCGGTCGACCTCAACACGGCGCCCATCGACGACCTCCAGTCGGTGCCCGGCTTCACCCCCGAGCTGGCCCAGGCCGTGATCGACTACCGCACGCAGTTCGGGGGCTTCCAATCCACCCGCGAGCTGGTCGACGTCCTGGGGATGGGCGAGGCCCAGTACCTGTGGGCAAAGCGCCACCTGCGGACGTGATCGCCTCGCCGGTTCGGGAGCGCTCCTGGCGGCTGGGCGGAGGTGGCGGCGGGCCGCCCTTGCCGACGCTGGCGGCCGGCGCCTGGTGCGGCGCCATCATGGCCGCCCAGCTGGCCGCCCAGCTGGCCGCCCAGCTCGCCGGTGCCGGCCGGTTGATCGCGGCCGTCGCGGCGGCAGGCGCGATCGGCGCCCTAGCCGCGGCCGCCCTCGCTCGCCCGGCCTGGCCCGCGGTGCTGCTGGCGGCGTCGCTTGCCGGGGTGGTCCGGGGAGCCGGCTTCCCGGGCGATCCGCAGGAGCTGGCCCGCGCCCAGGCGCTGGCGGGGCGAACGCTCTCGATCACGGCGACGGTCGCCGACGATCCGCGGGAGACCGCTTCCGGCGCCGAGGTGCTGGTCACTCCCTCGGCCGGCGACTTCGGCAAGGTCCTGGTGCGCGTGAGCGGGCCGGTCTACGCCGCCTACGGCGACTCGGTGACGCTGCGGGGAGTGGCCCACATCCCGTCGCGGACGCCCGACTTCGACCGCCGGGCCTACCTCGCGCAGCGCGGAGCGCACCTCGAGATCTCGGCGACCGCCTTCAACATAGAGGCTCGCCCCGGAGGGCTGGCGTCCCTGCCCGGACTCCTGCGCTCGCGCTACCGGGCGGCGGTCGAGGCGCTGCTCCCGGCCCCTCACGCGGCCCTCCTGGTCGGCGTCGTGCTCGGGGAGCGCGCCGGCATCCCGCCCGCGCTCAACCGCCAGCTGATCGCGACCGGCCTGGTCCACCTCCTTGTCCTCAGCGGCCTCAAGGTCGCCGTCTTCGCACGCCTGGCGTCGGCCGCCCTGGCGCCGCTGCTCGGGCCCCGCGCTCCGCTGCCGGTGGCCGGCCTGGTCGCCCTCTACGCGCTGGTCGGCGGAGCCACCCCGGCGGCGGTGAGAGCCGCCGCCATGGGCGGACTGGCATTGCTGGCGGCCGCGCTCGGTCGCCCGACCCACGTCTGGACCTCGCTCGCGATGACGGCGGCGGTCATGCTCGCCTGGCATCCCGAGCTCGGCTTCGACGTCGGGTTCCAGCTCTCCTTCCTGGGGACGGCGGCGATCATCCTCCTCACGCCGCCCATCGAGCACCGCCTGGCCTTCCTGCCCGGCGTGCTGCGCGAGCCCTTCGCCGTCACCTGCGCAGCCCAGGTCGGCACCCTGCCCGTGATGGCCCAGGGCTTCCACATCGTCTCGCCGATCGCGCCCTTCGCCAATGCCGCCGTGCTCCCCCTGCTCCCGGCCATGATCGGCGCCGGGCTGCTCCTCCCGGCTCTGGCCCCCCTCGGCGAGGCCGGCCGGACGCTGGCGATTCCTCTCTCACTCGGGCTGTCCTACCTGGAGCACGTGGCAGCCGCGCTGGCCCGGGTCCCGGCGGCGGCCCTGCCCCTGCCCGGTTTCCCGGCCTGGGCGGTCGGCGTCTATTACGGCGCCGGCGGCCTGGCCGTCGCCGCCCTCCGCAGCCGGGGAGCGGTCCGCCGGGCCGCGGCCGCGGGAGCCGTGGCGGTGGTGGCCGCGATCGCCGCCGGCCAGCTGCCCGGCCTGCTCAGGCCCGAACCGTCGGCCGTCTTCCTTGCTGTGGGCGAGGGCCAGGCGGTGCTCCTGAAGGGCCCGTCGGGGAGCGTCCTGGTCGATGGCGGTGCCAACCCGCCGGCCCTGGCGGCCGCCCTCGGCTCTCAGCTCGCGCCCTGGACCAGGCGCCTGGATGCGCTGATCGTGACCGGCTCCGGACGCGGCGAGGTTGGCGGGCTGGCCGGTCTGCCCATGGACGCCCGGCTGGTCGTGCTCCCGGCGACGGACATGCCGGGCACGGCATGGCGCTCGGTGGCGCTGGAGCAGCAGGCGCGCGGGGCGCGGCTGGAGCTGGTCTCCGCCGGACGCCGGCTGGCCGTCGCCGGCCTGACCCTCGACTTCCTGGCCCCCGAGCCCGACGCGGCTCCAGGCGACGCCGGCGCCGAGGCGCTGGCGCTGAGGGCCCGGTACCCGGGGGGTGGCTCGGTCTGCCTGCTGGGCCCGCTCGACCTGGGCGCCCAAGCCCGGGTGGCGGCGCACCTGGACGGTCGCTGCGACTACCTGCTGGTGGCCGGTGGGGGCCGGAGCCTGCCCGCCGCCGAGCTGCTCCGGGCCGCCCGGCCGCGAGCGCTCCTGGTCTCCAGCGGCGGTGGCCGCCTGGCCCGAGGCCTTCCCGAGGCGCTCGTCCGCCGCACCGATCAGGAGGGCACGATCACCGTCCGGCCCTGATCGCGCCCCGGTTAGGATCGGCCGGTGCCACACCACGCCACGGTCCCCGTCAACGCCCTGCTGCTCCACGGCGACGAGGCGTTCCTGGTCGCCGAGCGCGCCCGGGCGGCAGAGGCGGAGTGGTCACAGGGGCTGGTCTCGGATTTCGGCTGGGAGGTGCTGGACGCCAGCTCGCTGACCGCCGACCGCCTGCGCGACGCCGTCCTGCAGGCGCCGTTCCTCGACCCCCATCGCGTGGTCGTGGCTCGCGGCGTGCTGCCCCGACGCGCCGACGCCCTGGCCTCGGGCCTGGCCGCGGTGCCGGATACGACCCGCCTCCTGCTGACGGTCAACGGCCGGCTGGGCGCCTCGAGCAAGCTGGTAAAGGCGTTCTCGGCGCTGCCCGGAGGCGAGGTCCGGGAGCAGGCGCCGCTCAAGGGCCGTGCCCTCACCGACTGGGTCCACGATCGTGGCCGGAGCCTGAACCTGCCGCCCACCGTGACCGCCCACGTTCTCCGGGTGACCCCGCCGGATCTCGGCGTGCTGAGCATGGAGCTGGAGAAGCTGGCCGGCTTCCGGGCATCGGGCGGGGAGCTGGATGCGGAAACCGTCCGGCAGCTGGCGGCGGGCGGGCGCCAGGAGGAGATCTACCGGCTCACCGATCACCTGCTGCCACGCCCCGGACCCGACGCCTGGCGGGTCCTCGACGACCTGCTCGCCCGGGAGGGGGCGACCGCGATCGCCTACCGGCTGGCCCGCCACCTCTCCCTGGTGCTCGAGGTCAAGACCCGGCAGGAGAGGGGGGAGAGCCTGGCGCAGATCCAGGGCTCGATGCGCGAGCACTCCTTCGTGGTCCAGAAGGCCTTCGACGCCGCCCGCGCCTCGGATGCGGGGCGACTCGAGCTGGGGCTGCGCACGCTCCTCGACTACGAGTGGGAGGTCAAGTCCGGCCAGATCGACGCGGAGCTGGGGCTCCAGGTCGCGCTCGCCAAGCTCTGAGCGAGCCGGCTAGGACTTCTTCCGTGACGCCGTGGACCGGGCAGCCGGCTTCCTGGCGGAGCTCTTGCCCGAGGTCTTGCCTGAGCCCTTGCTCGAGCTCTGGCCGGCGGCCTTGGCAGCCGGCTTGGCCTTGGGGCTCGACTCGGCCGGGGCGGGAGCCCCGATCGCGTTCAGCTGCTTGGCCAGCCGGGACTTGCGCCGGGCGGCGTTGTTGGGGTGGAGAACGCCCTTGGCGGCGGCCCGGTCGAGGCTGGTGATGGCCCGCTCGGCCAGCGCCTCCACGTCCTCGGCGCCCTCGGTGACGGCCCGGCGGAACCTGGTTACCCGGGTCTTGACCGACGACTTGATGGCGCGGTTGCGAACCGCGCGGACGGCGCTCTGGCGCGCGTCCTTCTTGGAGGAGGCGATATTAGCCATGCATGTCTTCCTGGTTGGGCTGAGGCACGAAGATAGGATTTTAGAGGAATTGCCAGAATTCGAGCTGGGCGGTAAGCGCCCGCGCGTCCACCCCGAAGCCTATGTTGCCCCGACCGCCGTGCTGATCGGTGATGTCGAGGTGGAGGCCCATGCCAGCGTCTGGTTCGGCGTGGTCCTCCGCGGCGATGCCTCGAAGATCGTCATCGGCGAGGGAACCAACGTCCAGGACAACGCCGTCATCCACTGCTCGCGCGAGCTGCCGACCATCCTCGAGCGAAACGTCACCGTCGGCCACCTGGCCTGCCTCGAGGGGTGCGTCGTCGAGGAGGGGGCCCTGGTCGGGACGGGGGCGATCATGCTCCAGCGCAGCCGGCTCGGCCGCGGGGCGATGCTGGCCGCTGGATCGCTGCTCGCCGAGGGGCGCGAGGTACCGGCGGGCCACCTGGCGGCGGGCGTCCCCGCCGAGGTCAAGAAGGAGCTGTCCGGCTCCTCGGCCGAGTGGGTGGTCGGGCCCGCCCAGCACTATCAGGAGAACGCGCGCCGGTTTCGCCGCGACCTGAGCTCGGCGTAGCGCCGGCTTGGTACTCGCGCTGCCCGCGCGGGCGAAGCTCAACCTGCGGCTCGAGGTGACCGGCACGCTCCCCGACGGCCGCCACCGGCTGCGTACGGAGTTCGTGGCGGTCTCACTCGCCGACCTGCTCGAGGCGGCGCCGGCTGCCGAGTCCGACCTCGAGGTCAGCGGCCTTCCCCTGCCCCCCGGCGAGAACCTGGTCGAGCGCGCTCGCCGCGAGCTGGAGGTCGAGTGCGGCCGGGCGCTTCCGGCCCGCCTTCGCCTCCACAAGCGCATCCCGCCCGGGGCCGGCCTGGGCGGCGGCAGCAGCGACGCCGCCGCGGCGCTGCGCGCGCTCGCGCGCCTGCATGGCCTGGAGGAGAGCCGGCTGCCTGCGGTGGCGGCTCGGGTTGGCGCAGACGTGCCCTTCCTCCTCTGCGGCGGGACCGCTCGCGCCACCGGGGCCGGCGAGGTGCTCGAGCCGGCGCCGCCGCCCGCGGGCTGGTTCGTGATCGCGTGGCCGGCGATCGAGCTCTCGACGGTGGAGGTCTACGCGGCCTACGACCGCGTGGGCGGCGAGGGCCGCAACCACCTGCGGCGCGCCGCCGAGATTCTCGACCCCCGCATCCGGAGCTTCGCCTCCGGCCTGGGCGACGATTGGGAGATGACGGGCAGCGGCTCAGCTTTCTTCCGGCACTTCGCGACCGAGGTCGCCGCCCGGCGGGCGGCTCAGAGCCTGAGCTGCTGGACGGCCGTGGTGCGCCCGGTCGGGAGGTGGTGCTGATGCCCTCGCCGCGCACCGCGCTGGCCGTGCTGGCGGGCAAGGCCACCGGCGGCCTCTCGCGGCTGACCGGGCGCGGCGGCGGCACCACCTTTCCGGGCGACGTGGCCCGGGCCCTCGACCGGAACGTCCTGCGCCGCCTGGCGGCCGACCTCACGCAGGGCGCCGTGATCGTGACCGGCACCAACGGCAAGACGACCACCAGCCGCCTGGTCAGCTCGCTGCTCGACGGCCTGCCCGCTCGGGTGGTCGCCAACCGCGCCGGCGCCAACCTGATCTGGGGGGCGACCGCGGCGGCGGTGGCGGCCGCCGGCCCCGACGGCCGGCTGCGCGCGGACTGGGGCGTCTTCGAGATCGACGAGGCGACCCTGCCCATCGCCGTCGAGGAGATCCGGCCGCGCGCGGTCGTCGTCGGCAACCTCTTCCGCGACCAGCTCGACCGCTACGGCGAGCTGGAGAGCACCGCTCGCACCATCCACCGCGCCCTCGAGGCGCTGCCGCCGGGCGCCCGCGCGGTCCTCAATGCCGACGATCCCCGGATCGGGGAGCTGGGCCAGAACCTGGCACCGCCGCCGCTCTGGTACGGCCTCGAAGACTCGCGCTTGAGCCTGCCCGGGCTGCCCCACGCCGCCGATGCCCGGACCTGCCCGCGCTGCGGCAGCGCGCTCGAGTTCGCCAGCGTCTACGTCG
The DNA here is from genome assembly GCA_964383855.1 of uncultured Actinomycetes bacterium. Taxonomy (GTDB): domain Bacteria; phylum Chloroflexota; class Dormibacteria; order Dormibacterales; family Dormibacteraceae; genus CAZHAC01. The sequence continues at coordinate 10,439 of CAYLIP010000048.1, forward strand.
GCCATGACGGCGATTACGCCTGCCCGAACGGCGACTTCCGGCGCCCCCAGCCAGCCGTCTCCGCGACCGGCATCCAGCTTCACGGCCTCGAGGGCCTCGAGCTGACGCTGGCCGGCCAGCGGATCGAGGTCGCCATGGGCGGCCTCTACAACGCCTACAACGTGACCGCCGCCTTCGCCACCGGTCTGGCGCTGGGCCTCGACCCGGCCTACATGGCGACCCGCCTGGCCACGGTCGGCGCCGCCTTCGGCCGGCAGGAGCGATTCCAGGCCCGGGGCCGGACCTTCACGCTGCTGCTGGCCAAGAACCCGACCGGCTTCAACGCCGTGCTCCAGGACGCGATCCGCCTGGCGGGGGCCTCTCGCTTCCTCATCGCCCTCAACGACCGGCTGGCCGACGGCCAGGACGTGAGCTGGATCTGGGACGTCGACTTCGAGGTCATGCGGGACGTGCCCGAGATCGTGGCCACCGGGGACCGGGCGCATGACCTGGCCGTGCGGCTCAAATACGGGGAGGTGGGCGCCGGGCCGCCGGAGCCCAATCTGGAGCGCGCCCTGGACCAGCTGATCGAGCACACGCCGGAGGGTGCTGAGGCCTACCTGCTCTGCACGTACACGGCCATGCTCGACCTGCGGGCCATCCTCGTCCGGCGCGGGTGGGTGCGGCCATACTGGGCCACGTGAGCGCCTCACGCCGGTTCACCGTGGGCTGGCTGTACCCGGACCTGATGAACATCTACGGGGACCGGGGCAACATCCTCACGCTCACCCAGCGGATGCGCTGGCGGGGCTGGGAAGCCACCGTCCTCGAGCTCCCCAAGGGCCGCGAGGAGGGGCTCGAGGATGTCGACGTCTTCTTCTTCGGGGGCGGCCAGGACCGCGAGCAGGCGATCGTGTACGACGACCTGCTGGAGCGCAAGGCGCTGCCGCTGGGCCGGGCGATCGCGAACGGGGCGGCCATGCTGGCGGTCTGCGGCGGATACCAGCTGCTGGGCCACTACTACATGACGGCCGATGGCGAGCGGCTGCCCGGCATCGGGCTCGTCAACCTGCACACCGAGGCCGGCAGCACCCGCCACATCGGCAACGTGGTGGTCGACACCGAGGGCTTGGGGATCGCGCCGGCCACGCTGGTCGGCTTCGAGAACCACAGCGGCAGGACCATGCTCGGGGCGGGGCTGAAGCCGCTCGGCCGGGTGCGCGCCGGCGCCGGCAACAACGGCGAGGACGGGACCGAGGGCCTGGCCGAGGGGACCATCTTCGGCACTTACCTGCACGGCTCGCTGCTGCCCAAGAACCCGCACCTGGCCGACCACGTCATCCTCAGCGCGCTCCGGCGGCGCGGGGTGGAAGCACTCGAACCGCTCGACGACTCGCTCGAGCTGGAGGCTCACCGGCGCGTGCTCGAGCGGGAGCTGGCGCGGCGCCAGCCATCCCGCGCGCGTAGTCCCGTGGGTTACGCGACCTAGGCGAGCACGGTGCTGTCGAGCATCTGGCGGAAGAGCACTGTGCTCGCGGCCGGGCCGGCATCGGTCATCTGGAAGCCGTACACCTTGCTCGGGCTCACCCGGACTCGGGCGTCGTACTCGAACCCGCCCTTGTCCAGCGCGTAGACGGTGAAGAAGACGGTCACCCCGTAGGCCTCCACCGGGCCCTCGTCGCGAACCGGGTGGCCGGCCGTGGCGGGCGCCGCGAGGAGGCCGCCGGGATCTCCGGCGAACTGGACTGTCAGCTTCTGGCCGCTTCCTGTGAGCACGGCCGGGTTGCCCGGCTGGGCCTGCCAGGCGGCTGGATAGAGCATCGACCAGCCGTCGACGCTGGCCGAGTAGAACTGCATCTGCGTGCGCGTGACGAGGTCGGGGTCGTCCTTGACCCAGCCCTCGGCCGTCCCCTCGTGGCCACGTACGCGCAGCCAGGCGCCGTCGGCGCCGCTGCCTGCGCCCAGGACGTCGAGCTGGGTGCCCCGAGCCGCGGTGGCCACGGTCTGGGCGGTGGTGGCGTGGTCGCTGTGCAGGCGCAGGCCGACCGGCGTCAGCACCCAGACCGCGGCGGGCGCGGTGCTGGTCGGCGTGGGGGCGGGCGTGTTGAGGATGTTGGCGTCCGAGGCCCGCCCGCCGGTATGGGTGGCGCTGGTGCATCCGGCGAGCAGAAGAAGGGAGGCGGCGAGGAGTCCACCTATAATCCGCGTACCGCTTGGCCTATTGAGAGAAGAACCACTCGCGGCCGTCATCCTCGCCGCCGGCCTGGGCACGCGCATGAAGTCGCGGACGCCCAAAGTTCTGCATCCCGTCGCCGGGAAGCCGATGGTCGACCACGTCCTCGAGGCCTGTGCGGAGGCCGGCGTCCAGCGCATCGTCGTAATCCTCAACCCGAACGTGCCCGAAGTGGTTTCGCACATCGGCGGCCGTGCCGAGGTGGCCTTCCAGGAGGAGCAGAAGGGCAGCGGCCACGCACTCGCCCAGGCGCCGGACGACGTTCTCGGCCGGGGCGACGTGCTCGTGATCAACGGCGACAGCCCGCTCCTGCGCCCCGACACGCTGCGCGGCCTGGTCAAGTGCCACCGGCAGGCGCGGGCGGCGGCCACCCTGGCCTCGGTGGTCGACGCCGGCCGCAACGACGGCCGCATCGTGCGCGATGAGGCCGGCCGGTTCGAGCGCATCGTGGAGGCCCGGGACGCGGCCGGCTCCGAACGCGAGCTGGACGAGGTGAACGTCGGACTCTACTGCTTTCGCGGTGGCAGCGACCTCATGCAGGCACTGGCCCTGCTGGAGCCGCGCAACGTGGCCGGCGAGCTCTACCTGACCGATGTCTTCGCGCGCCTGCGCCCTGTCGAGGTGATGCGGATGGACGACCGGGTCGAGGCGATGGGGATCAACGACCGGGTGCAGCTGGCGGCCGCGGAGACGGCGATGCGAGCGCGCATCCTGGAGCGGCTGATGCTGGCCGGGGTCACCGTCACGGACCCTCGAAGCACCTTCGTCGACGCCGCCGTCCGGGTCGGGAGCGACACCGTGATCGAGCCCTTCACGTTCCTCCGGGGTGAGACCGTGATCGGCGACGGGTGCCGGATCGGCCCCTATGCGGACGTCCGCGACTCGCGCATCGCCGACGGCTGCCGGATCGAGCATTCCTGGCTCGACCGCGTGCGCATGGCGGAGGGATCCGACTGCGGGCCGTTCGCCAAGCTGCGGCCGGGGACCGAGATCGGGCTGCGGGTCCACATCGGGTCATTCGCGGAGATCGTCCGCTCGCGGATCGGCGCCGGAAGCGCGGTCCCGCACCTCTCGTACCTGGGCGATGCCACGGTTGGGCAGCGCGTCAACATCGGGGCGGGCGCGATTACCGCCAACTACGATGGGGTCAACAAGAACCCGACCACGATCGGCGACGATTCGTTCGTCGGGGTCGACACCATGTTCGTAGCCCCCAGGAAGATGGGCCGCCGCTCGAAAACCGGGGCGGGCGCGGTCGTCACCAAGGACATCCCCGACGACACGCTTGCCGTGGGCATGCCCGCCCGCGGCATCCGCAAGTTGAGGGAGAAGCCGTGATCGGGAGGCCGCAGACAGCCATCGAATACGCGAGCGAGGACGCGTCCCCCTGGGGAGCGCTCAAGCTGGTGGCGGGGACCGCCAATCCCCAGCTGTCGCAGCTGATCGCCGAGGAGATCGGGATCCCGCTCACCGACGCCGGCGTCCACCGCTTCCCGGACGGCGAGACGCACGTCCAGGTGCAGGACTCCATGCGCGGGCACGACGTGTTCGTGATTCAGCCCACCTGCCACCCCGTCAACGAGAACCTGATGGAGCTCTTCATCCTGCTCGACGCGCTCCGGCGGGCGTCGGCCGGCCGGGTGACCGCGGTCATCCCCTACTACGGGTATGCCCGCAAGGAGCGCAAGTCTTCGCCGCGCGAGCCCATCACCGCCAAGCTGATCGCCAACTTCGTGACCCTGGCCGGGGCCGACCGGCTGCTCCTCCTCGATCTCCACGCGGACGCCATCGAGGGCTTCTTCGACGTCCCGACGGACCACCTGACGGCGCGCAAGATCCTGGCCGAGCACATTCGCGGCCGCGGCCTTTCATCGATCGCCGTGGTCGCCCCCGACGCCGGCGGCGCCAAGCGCGCCGAGGCGATGGCGACGCTGCTCCAGGGCCCGGTCGTGTTCATGTACAAGCGCCGGGTCAGCGACGACACCTCCCAGGTGATGGAGATCGCCGGCGACGTGTCCGGCCGGGACTGCGTGGTGGTCGAGGACATCGTCTCCACGGGCGGAACCATGGCCGAGGTGGCCAAGGCCCTGCGGGCGCACGGCGCGCGGACGGTGACGGTGGCCTGCACGCACCCGGTGCTGACGCCGGGCGCGATCGCCAGGCTGACGTCAGCGCCGATCGACGAGGTGGTGGTGACCAACTCGATCCCGGTCCCGGCCGAGACCCGGACCGAGAAGCTGACCGTCCTCTCGGTGGCCCCGCTGATCGCCGACGCCATCGCGCGCGTGCACGAGAACCGCTCGGTGAGCGAACTCTTCCGGTAGGGCTCGGCATGCTGGGTGGGCTCTGGGCCGAGTGGCTCCTTCTGGTCGCGTGCACCATCCTTTCGGCGCTCGCCTCCGGCACCGAGACCGCCCTCACCTCGATCGGCCGGCTTCGCATCCGGCACCTGGCCGAGGAGGGCAGCGGGGCGGCGGCCGTCCTTCAGCGCCTGCAGCAGGACCCCAACCGCTTTCTCTCGACGGTGCTGGTCGTGAACACGGTCGCGCTGATCGTGGCCGGCAGCTCCGCCACCCTGATCGGGCAGGAGCTGCTGCCTCACACCTGGGGCCTGGCCGGCGACCTCGGCGTCTCCTTCCTGCTCTCGATCCTGCTCCTGATCTTTGCCGAGGTCACCCCCAAGACGCTGGCCATCCGGAACGCCGAGCGGATCGCCCTGGTGGCGGCCCGCCCGGTCGAGTACCTCTCTTCGATTCTCCGCCCGGTGATCTGGTTCATCACGCTGGTCGCGCGGCTCCTGACCGGCGGCCGGGGCGCGCACAGCCCCTACGTGACCGAGGAGGAGCTGATGACCATCCTCTCCGTCTCCGAGGAGCAGGGCGTCATCGAGGAAGAGGAGCGAGAGATGATCCACGGGATCATCGAGATCGGCGACAAGATCGTCCGCGAGGTCATGGTGCCGCGGCCGGACGTGACCGCGGTCGAGCGCGGCGCCTCCCTCGAGGAGATCACGCGGCTCTTCAACCTGCACAAACACACCCGGCTGCCGGTGTTCGAGAACGACATCGACCACCTGATCGGGTTGATCCACGTCAAGGATCTGCTGTCCTTCTTCGCGCGCGGCCAGAAGAACTTCGACATCGACCGGATGATGCGCCGCATTGAGCGCACTCCCGAGACGAAGAAGGTGGACGAGCTGCTGCACGACATGCAGGCCCTCAAGGTCCACATGATGGTGGTCGTCGACGAGTACGGCGGCACCGCCGGCATCGTGACGCTGGAGGATGTGCTCGAGGAGATCGTCGGCGAGATCCGGGACGAGTACGACATCGCCGAGGAGGAACCGCTGCGGATCGTCGGCGAGATGGAGGCGCTTGTGGACGCCCGCTACCCGATGGACGAGCTCAACGAGGAGCTCAACCTGGGCATCGAGGAGTCGGACGAGTACGACTCCGTCGGCGGTTACGTGGTCACGCAGCTTGGCCGGATCCCGAGCGCGGGGGAGAGCTTCAGCGAGGGCGGCGTGAAATGGACGGTCGACGAGGTCAACGGCTCGCGGCTGATCCGGCTGCGGCTCACCTCGGAGCAGCCATGGCCCGACGAGGCCCTGGTCGAGGCGGGCTTCACCCCGCCCTCCCGCGACCAGCGGGACGGCGGGGATTCCGAGCCGGCCGGCTGAGCCGGTGCCGACCTACGGCGACCGCGCGGTGGTCCTGCGCAAGCTGGACTATGGCGAGGCCGACCGCATCTACACGCTGCTGACCCGCGAGCACGGCAAGGTGGGCGCGATCGCCAAGGGCGTGCGCCGGACCGCGTCCAGGCTGGCGGCCGGGCTCGAGCTGTACTCCCTGGTCGAGGTCCAGCTGGCGACCGGCCGCAACCTGGACGTCGTGACCCAGGCCGTCCGCGTGCCCGGCCCGCGCCTGTCGGCGGACGTGGAGCGGACATCGCATGCGGCCGTCATCGCCGAGGTTGCGGACCGGGTCAGCGAGGACAGGCACCCGGTCGAGGGCGTCTTCGAGCTCACCTCGCTCGCGCTCGACGACCTGGCGCGCGAGCCGGAACCGCGCCGCGCCTCGGCCTACTTCATCGCGCAGGCGCTGGCCCTGCTGGGCTGGGCGCCCAGCCTCGCCGCCTGCGCCGTCTGCGAGCGCCCCCTGCCGCCCGAGCCGGCGGGGTTTGCCGCCGCCGTCGACGGCCTGGTCTGCGGGTCCTGCCGCAGCGGCGTGCCCGGGCTGCTGCCGGTTTCACCTTCCGCGCTCAAGGTGCTGCGCGTGATGGCCGCCGGCGACATCGAGCTCTACCGGCGGCTGCGGCTTGAGAGCGGCCTGCTGGAAGAGGTGGAGGCCGTGCTCGCCGCCCAGCTCGAACACCACCTGGAGCGCGGGCTGCGCTCGCTGCAGTTCCTCCGCCGCATGCGCGCCTTCGGCTGAGCCGATCGCCTAAACCGCAGAGGGCCGGGCGCTAATCGACCTGGCGGCGCGCCGACCGGCCGGCCTCGGTCGACTTGTCGACCGCCTTGCGTGAGATGTGCGCCGAATTGTGGCCCATCTTGCCCGGCAGCCCACCCTGCTTCTGCGCCTTGTCGTCGGCGCGGTCGATGCCGTGCTCAAGCTTGCCCTCCGGCTTCCGCGACAGGCGGGGAGCGACGAAGCCGAGGACCAGGAGGACGAGACAGGCGGCGGCGAGAACAGCGATCAGAATCATGCCGCCCACGCTACGTGCCGGGGCCCCGACCCGGGGTGCCAGACCAGAGGACACCAAAGGTGTGGTGCCGCGTGTACATTCACCGGCCGATGCCGGCCACCTCCGCGACCTGGGACGAAGCCAAAGAGCAGGTCAAGGCGCGGCTGAACCTGGTCGACCTGGTCGGTCAAACGGTGCGCCTGCGCAAGCAGGGCCGCGAGCACACCGGCCTCTGCCCCTTCCATCAGGAGAAGACGCCCAGCCTGTGGGTCAACGAGCAGAACCAGTCCTGGTACTGCTTCGGCTGCCAGAAGGGCGGCGACATCATCAAGTGGCAGGAGGAGATCGAGAAGACCGACTTCCGCGGCGCCCTCCAGTCGCTGGCCGAGCTGGCGGGCGTGGAGCTGGTCCAGGAGCGGGGCGCCGACCGCGAGCGCGCCGCCCTCCGCAAGCGGATCGTGGAGATGAACGGGCTGGCCCAGCGCTTCTACGAGTACGTGCTCTGGAGCACCGAGGCCGGGCTGCCGGGCCGGGAGCTGCTGGCCCGGCGTGACGTCAGCGAGGAGGTCGCCCGCTCCTTCGGGCTGGGCTTTGCCCCCGCGGGGGACGGGTTCGCCGCCTACCTGCGCAACCGGGGCCGGACCGTTGGGGACGCGCGCGAGGCCGGCCTCATCGCCGGAGACGGCTCCGACTTCTTCGCCGAGCGGGTGGTGATCCCGATCCGCGATGACCGGGGCCAGGCGCTCGCCTTCACCGGCCGGGCGGTCAGCCCGGAGGAGAAGGTCAAGTACAAGAACACCCGGGAAACGCCGGCCTACGTAAAGGGCCGGGTCCTGTTCGCGCTCGACGTGGCCCGCGAGGGAATCCGCGAGCGCGGCCACGCCGTGCTCATGGAGGGCCAGTTCGACGTCATCGTCGGCCATCGTTTCGGGATCACCAACGCGATCGCGTCCTCAGGAACCGCGCTCACCGAAGAGCAGGTGAGGCTGCTCAAGCGTTTCACCCAGGAGGTGGTTCTCGTCTTCGACAACGACCGGGCCGGGCGCACGGCGACCTTCGCGGCGATCGAGCGCGCCGCCGCCGGCGGGCTCAGGAGCCGGGTCGGCCTGGTGACCGGGTCCGCCAAGGACCCTGACGAGTTCCTGCGCGGGGGTGGGCGGTGGGACGACGTGCTGCGAGCCGCGCAGCCGGGCTGGGAGTTCTGGATCCGCGACTCCATCGCCGAGCTCAACACCCACCGTCCGGAACAGCTCGAGGTCGCGCTGCGCCGGGTCGATGAGGTGCTGGCCAAGATCGCCGACCCCGCCGTCCGCGAGCAGTACCGGGCGCTCGTCCCGCAGTGGATCGACGCCGATCCGGCGGTCCTGATGCGTCGCTTCGGCAGCGGCCAGGGCCCGCGCGAGGCGGCGCCCCGGACTTCCCGGCCGGGTCCGCCCGCCCCCCGTCCGCAAGCAGTCCTGTCCCCGACCGTCGCCTATCTGGTGGGAGTCCTGGCCGCCCGTCCGGATGCTGCCGCGCGCGTGCGCGAGCGGCTGCGTCCGGAGGACCTGAGCGACGAAGAGCGCGGTCCTTTCACCACAATGGTGGAAACTCTTTTACAGGGGGGGTTGGCAGGTCTCCAAGATGCGCTGCCCGGTTGGCCGGAGGAAGTACAGCGCGTGGTTCGTCAAGCGTGGGCGCATCCTTCCCACAGCCTCGACGACGCCACGGTCGACGACGTTCTGGCGCGGATTGGCAGGAAAGCCGGCGAAAGGCGGAGGAACGCCATAATCAGCGCGCTTCGCGACGCCGAAGCTCGCGGCGACCGGGACACCGTCTCGGAGCTCGAGAATCGCCTTCGCGAACTGACGCGAAAAGGGCAAGGGAGTTGAACGCGGTTGGCTAAGACCCAGGAGAAAGTCGAGACCAAGCTCGAGGACCTGCTGATCCAGCAGGCCGAGGCATTGATCGTCAAGGGCAAGGAGCAGGGCTACCTGTCCCCAGACGACGTCACTGAAGGCTTCCCCGACATGGAAGTCGAGCCGGACCAGATGTTCCGGATCTTCCAGG
>CAYLIP010000049.1:0-410 GCA_964383855.1 uncultured Actinomycetes bacterium
GATCTCGATGATCTGCTCCTGGTAGAGGATGACCCCCAGGGTGTCGCGGAGGATCGGCTCCAGCAGCGGGTGCGCGTAGCTCACCTCCTCGCGGCCCTGCCGGCGGCGCACGTAGGGGTGCACGGCGTTGCCCTGGATCGGGCCCGGACGGATGATCGCGACCTCGACCACGAGGTCGTTGAAGCGCTCGGGCGGGATGCGCGGCAGCGTCATCATCTGGGCCCGCGACTCGATCTGGAAGACGCCGATGGTGTCGGCGCGCCCGCACATCTGGTAGACCTCGGAGTCGTTCAGCGGCAGCCGGTCGAGGTCGGGCCGCTCCCCGGTCTCCATCTCGACCAGCTCCAGCGTCTCGGCCACGACCGACAGCGTGCGCAGCCCGAGCATGTCCATCTTGATCAGGCCGAGGT
>CAYLIP010000049.1:427-2059 GCA_964383855.1 uncultured Actinomycetes bacterium
GCCGCCGACGTGGATCGAGAGGTGGCGCGGGAAGCCCTGGATCTCCCGGCAGAGGCGCAGGAACTGGAGCCAGCGCCGGGAGCCCGTCACCTCGGCCGGCAGCTCGACTCCGACCGAGTCCTCGACCCCCTCCTCGAACCACCGATCGACCGACTTGGCCAGGCGATCGAGGAGGTCGGGCGGGAAGGCCAGCGCCTTGCCGACCTGGCGGAGCGCCATCCGGGGCCGGAAGGTGACGACGTTGCAGACCATCGCGGTCCGCTCCCAGCCGTACTTCTCGTAGATGTACTGGATCACCTGCTCGCGGTGGGCGGTCGAGAAGTCGATGTCGATGTCGGGCGTGCTCGTCATGCCCTCGTGCAGGAAGCGCTCGAAGAGCAGGTTGTGCTCGATCGGGTCGACCCGCGTGATGCCGAGCACGTAGGCGACGATCGAGTCGGCAGCCGAGCCCCGGCCCTGTCCGGGCACCCCCCGCTCGCGGGCGAAGCGCATCAGGTCCCAGTTGATGAGGAAGAACTCGGCCAGCCCCGTCTTCTCGATCACGTCCAGCTCCCGCTGAAGGCGGCGGGCGACCTCGGGCGTGATCGGGTGGTAGCGCTCGCGCGCCCCCTGCTGCGCCAGCGCGTAGAGGTAGCTGAACGGGGTCTCGCCGTCCGGCACCGGGTAGCCGGGGAAGCGCACGCCCCGGAAGTCGAGATCGAACCGGCACTCCTGGGCCAGCTCCCAGGGGGTGGCCAGGGCATCGGGGAAGTCCCGGAACAGGGGTCGCAGCTGGCCGCCTGCCTTCAGGTGGCGCTCGCTGTTGGGGTGGAGGAGCGGCCTGGCCTCGTCGAGAGTCCTGATGTGCTTGATCGCCACCAGCACGTCGTGGAGAGGGCGGCGGGCGCGATCGTGGTAGCGGACCTGGTTGGTGGCGATGACGCCGGAGCGGGCGCGGCGGGCCATCGCGGCGCGGCCCTCGAGCACCCAGCGGTCCTCCGGTCGAAGGTGGTTGACGAGCTCGACGAAGACGTTCTCGCGGCCGGCCGCCTCCTGGAGCTGGGCGAGGCGCTCGGGCGAGTCGGTATCGGTGAGCAGGAAGATATCGGTCGCGTGCTGGGCGAGGGTGGCGAGGTCGGTGCGCGCCTGGCCCTTGGGCTGCTCCTTGTGGGCGAGGCTGAGCAGGCGGGTGATCGCCGAGTAGCCGCGCAGGGTGCGCGCGAGGAGGCGGATGCTGGCGCCGTCGACCTCCACGTCGGTCCCGATCACCGGCCGGACGCCGAGCTTCCGGCACGACTGCATGAACTTGACCGCGCCGTAGACGCCCCCGGTGTCGGTGATGGCGAGGGCGGGCATCTCCAGATCGGCCGCCCGGGCCGCCAGCTCGTGTGGAAAGGAGCCGCCGTCCAGGAAGCTGTAGTTGGAGTGGCAGTGGAGCTCGACGAAGGGGGCCGTCTTCTTCTCGCTCATCAGTCGCCGCTCATCAGTCGTAGATCCGTTCGAGGAACCAGGCGTCGACCAGCAGGTCGTGGAAGACCTCGAGGAGCACCCGGTCGCCCAGGAGCACCTTCCAGTACTGGCGGGCGACCGGGCGCTCCCACCAGTCCTGCTCGACCAGCCAGGTCTTGACCGGCTCGAGCCGGCCCGCAAGCT
>CAYLIP010000049.1:2159-6044 GCA_964383855.1 uncultured Actinomycetes bacterium
CACCAGTCCTGCTCGACCAGCCAGGTCTTGACCGGCTCGAGCCGGCCCGCAAGCTTGCCCTCAAGGCGGGCCTCAAGGCGGGCCGGCGCCCCCTCGGGGCCGAGCTCCAGCGCGACCTGCGGCGGCGGCTGCAGGAGCCGGGTCATTCGGCGCATGTGCGGGCGCCTGCGCTCGTCGCAGCCCGCGGGAAGGGCGCATGTGCGGGCGCATGCGCGTTATTCATGCCGGTTCCAGCACATAGCGCTGAGCCGGGATGCCTGAGCTCGGGAGCGCCGGCCGCACATGCATGGCGACGCTGTCGCCGTGCCGCTCCTGGAGGCGCTCGAGTGCCGCCTGCACCTCCTCGGCGGCGGCGTCGCCGCCGACCCAGAGTCGCAGCTGGCGGCGCCCGGCCGGCTCCAGCTCGGGCACCTCGATCGCGACCTCCTCGACCGGCGCCCGCGGCTGCCACTCGCGCAGCCACGCGCCGGCGAGGCCGAACAGCTCGGCCATGCTCGAGAGCGGGTGGCGGACCAGCGACTCCCGCCGCTCCGGCTCGCCTCCCTCGACGCCCAGCCGAACCCGCAGCCGCTTGGCGCCGGCACCGCGCAGGCCGAGCTCGTCAGCCAGGTCGCCGCAGAGGGCGTGGGCGATGAAGAGCAGGGCCTCGCGGTCCTCGACCGGCGGCTCCAGCCGGCGCCTGGCTCCCAGGCAGCGGGCCGGGCGCCAGGGCTTGAGCCGGCCGGGTTCGTCGCCCCGGGCGAGGAGCACGGCATGCCGGCCGGGCGGGCCGAGCTGCGACTCGAGCCGGCGGGGGCCGATCGCCGCCACCTGACCGAGCGTGCGCAGGCCGAGCAGGTCGAGGCGATCGTGAAGCTCCGCGGGCAGGTCGAGCTCGGCCGCGGGGAGCGTCCGCAGAAACTCGGCGGCGTCCTCGACCTGGAGCACGCGACCGGGCCGCGCGCGCTTGGCGGCGAGCCGGGCGGCGAAGGGGCCGGGAGCGATCCCGAGCCGGGGCTCGGTGTGCGCGACCGTGCGCAGCCGCCGGCGCATCTCGCGCACCGCCTCGCCTTTGACCCGCGCCGGGAGTCCCTCCAGGTTGGCCAGCGCGACGCCCTCGACCTGGACCTCGACCGCGGGCGCCAGGTCGTAGAGCGCCGACGCCAGCCGCTCGCGCAAGCGTGCCGTCGCCTCGGGACGCGGCTCGACGACGGCGGCCGGCGGGCACAGCTGCTCGGCGTTGCGCAGGGTCATTCCCGGACGAACGCCCTGCTCAGCGGCGGCCTCGCTGCACGCCAGCACCCTTTCCCCCCAGTGCGCCACCACCACCGGCCGGCCGGCCAGGTCGGGATGGTGCGCCAGCTCGAGGTGCGGAATCAGCCCACAGCAGTGCGGACCACCCACCTCGGGTCTCCTTCGTGCTGCACAAGGGCGATCGGCCGTTCCGGGAAGTGACGCGCGCCGACCGGATAGCGCACCTCGAGCTCGGTCGCCGCGCCCGGCGCGGCAAGGCGGTTCTTGACGCAGGTGACGCTGGCCTGCAGGCCGATCACCTCGCCGCGCTCGCGCAGCCAGGCCGAGCGTTGCACGCCAAGGGTCAGGCTGGAGGCGTGGGCGAGAGCGGCGTCCCGGTCTGAGGCGACGGAGAGGACGAGACAGCCGCTGCGCGCCGCCGAGCTCTCGAGCGGACCCAGCGCTGGCTCGGGCAGCTCGCCGAGCAGGAGCAGGAAGGACGCGCCGGCGCGCGCCAGCGCGACCGCGGCCTCGCCGGCCGAACCGGCGTCCGGCGGCCTCACGAGCGTGAGCCGGGCCAGGTCGGGCCGCATCGGCTCCAGGGCCCAGGGGTCGAAGCCGACGCCGTGGTCGAGGACGACCGCCTGCGCCAGCTCGCGCGTGGCGCGCCCGAGCAGTGCGAGCGCGATCGACAGCTTGCCCGAGCCGGCCGGACCCTGGAGCACGCTCAGCCGTCCGGCGGGGAGGCCACGGATGCCGGTCAGCCGGTCGAGCTCGCCGATGCCCGTGGACCAGGGCTCGGCGCTCGGCAGGCGGCTGGCGCGGAGCAGCGCCTGGTCGCCGAAGCGCACGCGGATGGCGTCGATGGCGCTTTCCAAGCGCTGAACCTCTGTCTGCATCTCTCCTTGCTGGGGGCCTCCGAGGGAAAGACGCAGGTGAGAACGGAGGCGGCCCTCATCCTAGCGAACAAATGTTCGAACGGCAAGGCCCGGAAAATGCCTTCATGGCCAGGGTGGTTGTCGTCGGCGGGGGCGTGATCGGGTGCGCGGCCGCCGAGAGGCTGGCGCGGGACGGCCATGCCGTCACCCTGCTCGAGCGGGACCGCATCGGGGCCCACGCCTCGGGCGCGGCGGCCGGGCTGCTGGCGCCTCACAGCGAGCGTGAGGGCGACCCCGGCGCTCGCAGCCTGGCGATGTTTCCCGAGCTGGCCGAACGCCTCGCGCGGGAGACCGGGATCGATGTCGAATACCGGCCCGGGGAGAGCTTCACGCCTGCGCTCGACGCCGAGGAGGAGGCCGGGCTGCGCTCGCTGCTCGAGGAGCCCGCACTGCGCCAGGCGGGCGCTCGCTGGCTGGACGCGATCGAGCTCCAGCGGGCCGAGCCGGATGTGCACCCGGATGCGCGCGGGGCGGCGGTCTTCGCGGAGAGCCAGGTGACGCCCCCGCGCCTGGTCACGGCCCTCGCGGTGGCCGCCGCGCGCCGGGGCGCCGAGCTGCTCGAGGGCGCACCGGCCATCGGTTTTGAATCCGCCGGGGGCCGGGTGTCCGGCGTCAGCACGCCCGGCCGCCGGCTGGGCGCCGACGCCGTAATCCTGGCCGCCGGGCCCTGGACGCCGGAGGTCGCATCCCGCCTGGGCGTGGAGGTGCCGGTCTGGCCCAGCCGCGGCCAGCTGGTGCGCCTGCGCCCGATGCCCGGCCGTCCGCCCCTGACGCGGATGCTGACCTGGCGGGGACGCTACCTGGTGCCCAAGCCCGACGGCTCCGTGGTCGCCGGCAGCACCGAGGAGGCGGCCGGCTTCGACGTCAGGGTGACGGCGGCCGGTGCGGAGTCACTGCTGCGTTTTGCGGCCTCCGCCGTGCCAGTGCTGGGAGCGGCCACCGTGGAGTGGCTTTGGGCCGCGCTGCGCCCGGCGACCGCCGGCGGGCGGGAGATCGTCGGGCCCGCGGCCGGCTACTCGAACCTGTTCGTGGCCAGCGGCCACAACCGCAACGGGATCCTGCTCGCGCCGATCACCGCCGAGAGACTTTCGGAGATGGTGGGCTAGCATGTCGGGCCGATGATCGAGGTCCAGATGGCGGCCACCAACACGGGCTGGGACGCGACCGTCGAGGTCAACGCCGGCGGTGAGGACGCGAGCCGGCACAACGTGCGCGTCACGCACGGCGACATGGAGCGGTGGGGGCGGGGCGGCGAGCCCGAGGATCTGGTCCGGCGGGCCTTCGAGTTCCTGCTTCAGCGGGAGGGGCAGCAGGAGATCCTGAAGAGCTTCGACCTGGCCGACATCGAGCGCTACTTCCCCGAATTCCCGGAGGCGATGTCGCGGTGAAGTGCCCGGTCCCCTGCTTCGAGTGCGGCACCTTCACGATGGTGCTCGACCTGGAGGAGGACCACCAGCACATCGCCTGCGAGCGCTGTGAGCGGATCTGGTGCGCCCAGTGCATCGGGCGCTTCGAGGTCAAGATCTCGGAGGAGTGGCTGAAGCAGCGCCGGGTCGCCGCGCTGAACTGAGGGCGGCCGGGCGCAGCCCCGATTCGGCGCATGTGCGGGCGCCTGGGCCTTTGCCGCGCCCCGATTCAGCGCATGTGCGGGCGCCTGGGCCTTTGCTGCGGCCAGATTCAGCGCATGTGCGGGCGCATGCGCCTTATTTCGGGCACGCCGCCCGCCCACCCGCCC
>CAYLIP010000049.1:6144-18514 GCA_964383855.1 uncultured Actinomycetes bacterium
GCGCATGTGCGGGCGCATGCGCCTTATTTCGGGCACGCCGCCCGCCCACCCGCCCGCCCCCCGCCCGCCCCCTCAGCCCCCAGGCGTGAAGCTCAGCATCACGCGCCCCTGCGACTGCGGCTTGGCCAGCGTGGCCTGGGCATCCATCGCCGACTCCATCAGCGACCAGCTGTAGGGGTAGCGCTGGCCCTGGCTGATCCCCGAGTCGTTGGCGTACACCGTGCTGCCGTCATAGCCGATCAGCACGATCACGTGGTAAACCCCGGGCGAGCCGTAGTAGGGCGCGATCTTCTGGCCCCCGGGCGCCCCGTGGGTGTTGACCGGGATCAGGACCGGCCGGCCCGCGGCCAGCGCGGCCTTGACGTTGTCGAGGGTGGCGGGCTGGATCCGGCCGTCGAAGTTGTAGATCGTCTTCCCGATCGCCGCCACCCTGTCCAGTGACAGATCGAGCACCCCCGGGTAGGTCTGCCGCTCCACCGCCACGATCTGGCTCATGGCCTGGTCGGCCTCCGCGGCCGGGATCTTGTCGCCGGGATAGGTGACGCCCCTGTAGTAGCGACCGGCCATGAGCAGGGCGGCCGCTTCGCAGTACTCCTCGTGAGCGGCATCCCAGTTGCCGTAAGGGGCCTGCACCGTGTAGGGCACGCCCTTGATGAAGAGCGAAGGCGGCAGCGGGGAGGGCGACGCCGCCGGCGAGAGCGTGGGGAGAGCCGTGGGGGCGGCCGTGGGCAGGGCCGAGATCACGACCGCGGTGCTCGGCACCGGGCGCGCGACCAGCTCGGAGTGCCGCGAGTCGTGGAGCGCCAGGCCGGCGGCGCCCACGCCGGCAAGGACCGCGACCAGCGCGAAGGCGGCCTCCATCCTCGGCAGCATTGCGTTCGTACGATAGCCGCCGTGGCGGGAGATCCGGCTGCAGCCGGAAGCGTGCGGCTGGGTTCCCGGGCTGTCCGCAACAGCCTCCTCGTGCTCGGTGCGCGCGTCGTCTCCCGACTGGTCGCGCTGGTCACCGTGGTCATCCTCGCCAACCATCTGGGCGCCGCCGCCTACGGCCGCTACACCACGATGGTCGCCTACAGCGCGCTGGTCAGCGTTCTCGCCGACCTGGGCCTGAACACCCTCTTCACGCGCGAGGCCGCGCGCCAGCCGGAGCGCCTGGGCCGCTTCCTGGCCACGCTGCTCGGCGGCAAGGCGATCCTCGGCGTGCTTGCCTTCGCCGTCCTCGCCGCCGCCCTGGCGATCGCGGGCGTGGGCTCCCTGGCGGTGCCGGCGGGCTGCCTGCTGGTCGCCACCACCTACTCGGCGCTGCTTCGCAACACGTTCTATGCCCTGGGCCGGCTCGAGTTCGAGGCGGTCGCCATCCTCCTCGAGATCGCGGTCCAGGCCGCGGGCATCCTGGCCGGCGCCAGGGCCGGCGCCGGCGTCGCCTTCTTCGTCTGGGTCTACGTGGCCTCGGCGCTGGCCACCGCGGGCTTTGCCGCGGCCGTCATCAGCGGCGCCCGGCTGGCCCGCCTCGGCCTCGACCTCGACCTCGGCCTGCTCCAGCGCTGGCTCCGGTTGAGCCTCCCGTTCGCCGTCGGCTTCCTCCTCACCAACCTCTACTTCCGCGCCGACGTGCCCATCCTCCAGCACTTCAGGGCCTTCCGGGAGGTCGGCTGGTACACGTTCGCCTACAAGCCCTTCGAGGCCCTCCAGTTCATCCCGCTGGCCATCCAGACCGTCGTCTACCCGGTGCTCGCGGTGTACCACCGGCAGTCGCCGGAGCGGGTCAGGCCCGCCTACGAGCGGTTCTTCAAGGTGCTCGTGCTGCTGGGCTGGCCGCTCACGGTGGGGACGTTCGTCCTCGTTCACCCGGTGGGCCGGATCTTCCGGCTCTTCCCGGAATCCGAGCCGTCGCTGCGCATCCTGAGCCTCGGCATCGTCTTTCTCTTCGCCAACTCGGCCTTCACGGCCATGCTCTACGCGATCGACCGCCAGGACCGCTTTGCCTGGTCGACCGCGGTCGCGGTGGCGGTCAACATCGGGCTGAACCTGATCCTGATCCCGGCCGCCGGATACCTGGCGGCGAGCGCGACCACGGTCATCACCGAGGCCGCCTTCGCGATCGCCGCCTCGGTCTTCGTGGCCCGCGCCTACCCGCTGCCCTGGTTCCGGCTGAGCTGGCGGATCCTGCTCGCCGGCCTCTACATGGGCGCGGTCCTGCTCCCCTTCACCCGGCACTCGGTCTACTACGCTGTGCCCGTGGGCACGGTCGCCTACCTGGCCACGATCGTCGCCCTGCGCGCCTTCACCCCGGAGGAGCTCCGGCTCTTCGTGCGCGGGCTCAGGCCCGCGGCATGACCGAGGAGCTGCGGCTGCGCGCGAACGGGCTCCAGTTCCGCGCCCTGGCGGCCGGTCCCGAAGACGGCCCGCCGGTCCTGCTCCTGCACGGCTTTCCCGAAGGGGCGGAGTCCTGGCTGCCACAGCTGGAAGCGCTGGCCGGGGCCGGCCTGAGGGCCGTCGCCCCCGATCTCCGGGGCTACGGCGGCACCGACATGCCCGAGGGGGAGGCGGCCTACGGGATCGACGCGCTGCTCGCCGACGTCAGGGGCCTGGTCGAGGCCATCGGCTCCCCGGCGCACCTGGCCGGGCATGACTGGGGCGCCCTCATCGGCTGGGTCTTCGCCGGCCGGCATCCGATGCTGGTGAGGAGCTGGGCCGCCCTCTCGGTGGGTCACCCCAACGCCACCGCCAAGGCGGTCGCCGAAAGCCAGGAGCAGCGCGAGGCATCGGCCTACATCCGGCTCTTCCGGAAGGCGGGGAAGGCGGAGCAGGTCCTCTCGGAGAACGGCTTCCAGCGTCTCCGCGCCATTTTCGGCGCCAGCTTGCCGCAGCGGATCGTCGATCGATACCTCGAGGGCCTGGAGCGGCCGGGGCGGCTGACAGCGGCCCTCAACTACTACCGCACAGCCCTTCCGCAGCTGGCGCTTGCGGCCCGCGACGTCCGCGTCCCGACCCGCCTGATCTGGGGCGACCGCGACGCTGCGCTGCGCCGCCTCCAGGCCGACCTCACCGCCCGCTGCGTGAGCGGACCCTATGACCTTCACGTGCTCGACGGCGCCGGGCACTGGCTCCAGCACGAGCGCCCGGACGAGGTCTCCGAGCTGCTCCTCGCCCTTTGCCAACAGGGGGCAGACCGCTAAACTGCCCAGCGCGATGGAGTCCGGGGACCACCAGCTTCCGCACGACGAACGGCGCAACCGGCTGCGCCGCCTGGACGACGTCCTGGAGGCGCTCGAGCAGCTCAACCTGCACGACCGCACGGAGCTCCCCGAGACGCTCCACATCCGGCTTCTGGAGATCGGTGTCGAGACGCCCGAGAAGTTCACGATCACGCAGCTGATCGAGAAGGTGTGGGCCGTCCAGCAGCCCTATCTCGTCAAGGTGGTGGTCGAGCGCCGCCGCCGCCGGCGCCGCCGGGCGCCGCTCGACCTGATGGCCCCGATCACCTGACAGAGCTGCCAGTGAACGCCCGGCGGATAAAGGGAAGGGGCGAGCGCCGGGGCGTGTCCGGGCTCGGCCTGGTCATGGTCGTGGCCGGGCTGCTGGCGCTGGCCATCACCTACTCGGCGCTGCCGCCCTCGATCTACCGGCTCTGGCCGCTGCTCCTGGTCGCGCTCGGCGTGTTCGGACTGCTGCGCCGCCCCGGATGGGTCCGGGAGCTGGACTTCACGATGCCCGGGTTCAGCCGCGCCGCCGACCGTCCGCGGCGGGTCTTCAGCCTGGCCCTGATCGGCGTCGGCCTGGTCGCCCTGCTCTTCACCTTCCGGCTGGTCGATGAGCGCATAGTGGGTCCGGTGGTGCTGATCGGGCTTGGCCTTCTGCTCCTCTGGCGGAGGTCGCGCTAGCACGGAGGCAATAGCGTGGGTCTCGGCCTTCGCCGAGATCGCCGACAGCGTCCGCGTCGCCGCCGCCCGGCTGTCGGGCACCGAGGCGGGACGCGCCGAGCTCAGCCAGGGCGCCGGCGGTGACGTCACCGTCGAGATCGACCGCGTCGCCGAGGAGGTCGTGCTCGACGGCCTGCGGGCGATCGCGGAGCGCGGCGAGCGGTTCTCGATCCTGTCCGAGGAGACCGGCCATGTGAGCCACGGCGCCGACTGGCCGCTGGTTCTCGTCGATCCCATCGACGGCAGCCTCAACGCCAAGCAGGGCCTGCCCGTCTACGCGGTCATGCTCACCCTGCTCGACGGTCCCCGGCTCGGCGACGCCCTGGTCGGGCACGTGCTCAACCTGGCCACCGGCGAAGCCTTCACGGCCGTGCGCGGCGACGGCTTCTACCGCAATGGGCGGCGGGTGCAGACGCTGCCGCCCAGCCCCGGCCGCCGCCAGTTCGAGCTGGTGGCGCTGGAGAGCTCTCCGCGCGCGGTCCTGGGCGCCCGGGCCCTGCTCGAGCGCGCCGCCAAGGTGCGCGTCCTGGGTTCGATGGCCCTCTCCATCGTCCACGCGGCGACCGGCGGCGTCGACGTGTTCGCGGCGCCCTTCAAGGCTCGCGCCTTCGACATGTCGGCGAGCCTGCTCATGCTCCGCGAGGCGGGGGGGACGGCGACCGACTGCGAGGGCGGCGACGTGATGGCGGTCGAGGCGGGCCTGGAATCCCGCAGCAGTCTCCTCTGCGCGCTCGACGCCCGGCTGCACCGGCTTGCCCTCGAGGCGCTGGCGCAGCCGTGACCTCACCGCCGGAGAGCACCATCTTCGTGCTCCTCTCATTCGAAGGTCCGGACGTCTACAGCCAGGCCGGTGGGCTTGGCGTGCGGATGAAGGAGCTGTCGCGCGCGCTCGCCGAGAGCGGTTACGAGACGCACCTCTTCTTCGTGGGCGATCCCGAGCTGCCCGCGGTCGAGAGCCAGGTCGAGGGCCGGCTCACGCTCCACCGCTGGGCGCAGTGGATCTCCAGGGGCTACCGCGGCGGCGTCTACGAGGGAGAGGAGCACAAGCTCCTGGACTGGAACCGCAGCCTGCCGCCCTACCTTCTCGACCAGCTCTTCGAGCCCGCCGCGCGGGCCGGCAAGCGCGTGGTGGTGCTGGGCGAGGAGTGGCAGACCGCGCACTCGATGTCCCAGATCGCGGATGCCGTCTTCTACCGCGGGCTGCGCGACAGCGTGGTCATCCTCTGGAACGCCAACAACGTGTTCGGCTTCGAGCGGATCGATTGGCGGTCGCTCCAGAACGCGGCCACGCTGACCACGGTCAGCCGGTACATGAAGCACCGGATGTGGCAGGAGGGAGTGAACCCGATCGTGATCCCCAACGGCATCCCCCGGGACGCCATCGCCGACGCTCCCCCGGCCGGGGTCGAAGCCATGCGGGAGGCGGCGGCGGCGGAGCTGCTCTGCTTCAAGATCGGCCGCTTCGACCCCGACAAGCGCTGGCTGATGGCGATCACGGCGATCGGCCTGCTCAAGCGCAATGGAATGAAGGTCCGGCTGCTGATGCGCGGCGGCCGCGAGCCCCACGGCGCCGACGTGCTCGCGCACGCGGCGACCCATGGGCTGGCGGTCGAGGACGCGCGCTCGCCCCAGGATGCCGCCGGCCTGGCCAGGCTCTTCCGCAACCACCCCCGGGCCGACGTCGTCAACCTGGTCTCCTTCCTGCCCGACCAGCTGCTGGGGACGATTTACGCGGCCTCCGACGCGGTGCTCGCCAACTCCGGGCACGAGCCCTTCGGGCTGGTCGGCCTGGAGGTGATGGCGGCGGGCGGGCTGGCGGTCACCGGCTCCACGGGCGAGGATTACGCGGAGCCCTTCCGAAACGCGGTGGTCCTCGAGACCGACGACCCGCTGGAGCTGGTGACGGCGCTCCGCCAGGTGCGCGAGCATCCCCAGTGGGCGGCCACGCTGAGGCGCCAGGGCCGGGCCACCGCCGAGGAGTTCACCTGGGACCGCGTGATCGAGCAGATCCTCTACCGGGTCGAGCTGGCCCACGCTCGGCAGTCAGGGCTGCACTGACGCCGGGACCTTCGCCCCGGGTCGCAGGTCCGTCCCCTGCTCTGACACCATGAGAGTGGTGCAGATGCGTGAGAACGGCCGCGCCCGCGTGGTCGTGGAGAACCTGCGGCCCGAGGTGGACAGCGGGCGCTTCCCCGCCAAAGGCTCGGTCGGCGAGCCGGTGGAGGTGGCGGTCGACATCTTCGCCGACGGCCACGACCTGGTCAGCGCCGTCCTCCGCTGGCGCGGGCCCGACGGCCGCTGGTCGGAGGAGCGCCTCGAGCCGCTGGTCAACGACCGCTGGGGCGGGCGCTTCACACCCCGCAAGCCGGGCCTCCACGAATTCAACGTGATGGCCTGGGTCGACCATTTCGCAACCTGGGAGCACGACCTGGAGCGGCGGGTCGAGGCTGGCCAGGAGGTCGCCGTCGAGCTCGAGGTCGGGGCCCGGATGGTCGAGAGCGCGGCTTCGCGGGCGCCGGAGCCGGACGCCGAGCGCCTGCGCCGGCACGCCCAGGCGCTGCGCGCCCGGGGCGGGCACCGCGCGGCCGGGAACGCCGCCCTCCGGCAGCTCATGTTCCGCCACGCCGACCGCTCCCACGCGAGCTGCCACGAGCGCTCGCCCCGGGTCCTGGTCGAGCGCGAGCGGGCTCGCTTCAGCGCCTGGTACGAGGTCTTCCCCCGGTCCGCATCACCCGATCCCAACCGCCCGGGGACGCTGAGCGACGTGGAGGCGCGCCTGCCCTACGTGGCCGGCATGGGCTTCGACATCCTCTACCTGCCGCCCATCCATCCCATCGGCCGCAGCTTTCGCAAGGGCCGCAACAACACCGTCAGCGCCACGCCCAGCGATGCCGGCAGCCCGTGGGCGATCGGTGGTCCAGAGGGGGGCCACAAGGCGATCGATCCGCAGCTGGGCACCCTCGCCGACCTTCGCCGGCTGGTCCGGAGCGCCCGCCGGCAGGGTATCGAGCTGGCGCTCGACATCGCTTTCCAGTGCTCGCCCGACCATCCCTACGTCCGCGAGCACCCGGAATGGTTCAAGCACCGCCCCGACGGCAGCATCCGCTACGCGGAGAACCCGCCCAAGAAGTACCAGGACATCTACCCCTTCGACTTCGAATGCGACGACTGGGCGGCGCTCTGGGAGGAGCTGCTCTCGGTCGTCGTCCACTGGTGCCGGCAGGGAGTGCGGGTCTTCCGGGTCGACAACCCGCACACCAAGCCCTTCCGCTTCTGGGAGTGGCTGATCGGGCGGCTCCGCGACCAGTACCCGGAGACCATCCTCCTGAGCGAGGCCTTCACCCGGCCCAAGGTGATGTACGAGCTGGCCAAGCTCGGCTTCAGCCAGAGCTACACCTACTTCGCCTGGCGGCAGCAGGCTTGGGAGCTGAAGCAGTACGTGGACGAGCTCTCCAATCCGCCCGTCGCCGACTTCTTCCGCCCCAACTTCTGGCCCAACACGCCCGACATCCTGACCGAGCAGATCCAGCGCGGCGGGCAGGCCATGTCGGCGCTGCGCCTGGTGCTCGCGGCCACGCTGTCCGCCAGCTGGGGCATGTACGGCCCCGTCTACGAGCTCGTCGAGACAAACCCCCTGATGCCCGGCAAGGAGGAGTACCTGGACAGTGAGAAGTATCAGGTCCGCTTCTTCGACAGCGACCGCAAGCCCCCGCTCTACGACCTGGTCGCCCGCGTCAACGCGATCCGCCGCGCGCAGCCGGCGCTCCAGCACCAGCGCGGCATCCGCTTCCTGCGCACCGACAACGAGGCGCTGCTGGCCTACCTGAAGACGGCACCCGACGGCACGGCGCCGGTGGTGGTGGTCGTCAACCTGGACCCCAGCTGGCGCCAGGGCGGCTGGGTTGAGGTACCGGTCGCGACCGAGTACGACTATGACGCCGTGGACGTGCTCAACGACCGCATCTTCCGCTGGCGCGGCGGCGGCAACTGGAACTACGTCGAGCTCGACCCGTCGGTGACGCCGGCGCACATAGTCCGGATCGGCGCGCCCGTCCGGCCGCCGGAGCCGGCCGGATGAACTCCGAGGAGACCTGGTACAAGGACGCCATCCTCTACGAGCTCCACGTTCGAGCCTTCAAGGACTCGAACGGCGATGGGGTGGGCGACTTTCGGGGCCTGGTCCAGACGCTCGACTACGTGGCGGATCTGGGCGTGACCGCGATCTGGCTGCTGCCCTTCTACCCCTCGCCCGGGCGCGACGACGGCTATGACATCGCCGATTACATGCGCGTCAACCCGGCTTACGGCAGCGTGGCCGACGTCCGGCGGCTGGTCAGGGAGGCGCATCGCCGGGGCATCCGCGTCATCACCGAGCTGGTCTGCAACCACACCTCCGACCAGCACCCCTGGTTCCGCCGCGCGCGCCGGGCCAGGCCCGGTTCCCGGTACCGCGACTACTACGTCTGGAGCGAAACCCCCGAGCGCTACCGCGATGCCCGCATCATCTTCAAGGACTTCGAGACCAGCAACTGGGCCTGGGACGAGGTCGCCCGGTCCTACTACTGGCACCGCTTCTACTCGCACCAGCCGGACCTCAACTTCGACAACCCGGCCGTCCGGCGCGAGATCCTGCGCGTGGTCGACCACTGGCTCGAGCTCGGCGTCGACGGGCTTCGCCTCGACGCCATCCCCTACCTGTTCGAGCGCGAGGGGACCAACTGCGAGAACCTGCCCGAGAGCCACCAGTTCCTGAAGGAGCTGCGCGCGCACGTCGATTCCCACTACAGCGACCGCATGCTCCTGGCCGAGGCCAACCAGTGGCCGGAGGAGGCGGTCACCTACTTCGGATCCGGCCGCGGGGACGAGTGCAACATGGCCTTCCACTTCCCGCTCATGCCGCGGCTCTTCATGTCGGTGCAGATGGAGGACCGCTTCCCGATCGTCGACATCCTGGCGCAGACGCCGGCCATCCCGGAGACCGCCCAGTGGGCCCTCTTCCTGCGCAACCACGACGAGCTGACGCTGGAGATGGTCACCGACGAGGAGCGCGACTACATGTGGCGCGTCTACTCCTCCGACCCGACGGCTCGCATCAACCTCGGCATCCGCCGCCGGCTGGCGCCCCTCATGAACAACAACCGCCGCCGGATCGAGCTCATGAACGGCCTCCTGCTCTCGATGCCCGGCACGCCGGTCATCTACTACGGCGACGAGATCGGGATGGGCGACAACATCTACCTCGGCGACCGCAACGGCGTGCGCACGCCCATGCAGTGGAGCGCCGACCGCAACGCCGGCTTCTCGACCACCAACCGCCAGCGGCTCTACCTGCCCGTGATCGTCGATCCCGAATACCACTACGAGGCGGTCAACGTGGAGACGCAGGCCGCCAACCCGCAGTCGCTGCTCAACTGGATGCGGCGCCTGATCGCGCTCCGGCGCCGCTACGCCGCCTTCGGGCGCGGCTCGATCGAGTTCCTGCACCCCGAGAACCGCAAGGTGCTCGCCTTCACCCGCTGCCTGGGCAACCAGCAGCTGCTGGTGGTGGCCAACCTCTCGCGCTTCACCCAGTGGGTCAACCTCGATCTCTCCCAGTTCGAGGGGATGCAGCCGGTCGAGCTCTTCGGCCGTACCGAGTTCCCTCCGATCACTCGCCAGGCCTACGGGCTGACGCTGGGACCGCATTCCTTCTACTGGTTCGCGATCGAGCCGGTGCGCGCCCAGACCCCGGCCGAGGTTCGCGGCCAGGAGCCCGACGTGCCCGAGCTGAGGCTGAGAGCGGGGCTGACCGGGCTTCTCCGCGGCGAGGACCTGGCTCGCCTCCAGGAGCTCCTGCCCAACTACATCGCAGAGCAGCGCTGGTTCGGCTCGAAATCGCGGCGGATCACGGGCGCCCGGGTCGTGGACTCCGTCGCCGTGCCGCACGGGCTGGGCACGACGCACGTGGCGGTGGCCGAGGTCAGCTACCGCGAGGGCGACCCCGACCGCTATTTCCTGCCCCTTGCCGTGGCCAGCGGCGAGCTGGCGGAGCGGGTCGTCTCCCGCGCTCCCTGGGCGCTGGTGGCGCGGCTCTCGGAGCCGCGCGGAGCGGTGCTGATCGACGCGCTGGCCGACCCCGGCTTTGCCCAGGCCCTGCTCGACGCGATCTCACGCCGCCGTCGCTTCCGCGGCGTCGCCGGTGATCTAGTCGCCCTCCCGGCGCCCATCCTCCGCGGGCTGCGCGGGGAGCACGGCGACCTCGCCCCCGAGCTCTCGGGCGGCGAGCAGAGCAACAACTCGGTCGTCTTCGGCGAGCGGCTGATCCTGAAGGTCTACCGCCGGCTCGAGGAGGGCATCAATCCCGACGTCGAGATCGGCCGCTTCCTGACCGAGCGCACCGCCTTCCGCAACATCGCCCCGGTCGCCGGCACCATGCTCCACCGCCGTCACGCGGGCGGCGTCGCCGTGGTCGGAATGCTTCAGCAGTACATCCCCCACCAGGGCGACGCCTGGAAGTACGTGCAGCAGCTGCTCGACCAGCACATCGCCAACCCCTCCTCGCCCGAGCTGGCCCAGCGCTTCGTGAGCGAGGCCAGGCTCCTCGGCCGGCGCACCGGCGAGCTGCACATGGCGCTCGCTTCGGACCCCGAGGATCCCGCTTTCAAGCCCGAGCCCACGACCATGCTCGACGTCCGCTCGACCTACCAGTCGGTGCGCAGCCTCTCCGCCCAGACCTTCCAGCAGCTCAGGGTCGCGGCGGCCGGGATGCCGGCGCGGGAGGCGGGCGAGGCGCAGCGTCTGCTCGAGATGGAGGGAGCGCTCCTGGGCCGGGTCAGAGGGATGCTGCAGCGGCCGCTCACCGCCAGGCGCATCCGCGTGCACGGCGACCTCCACCTGGGGCAGGTGCTCTGGACCGGGAACGACTTCATCATCATCGACTTCGAGGGCGAGCCCGCCCGCCCGCTCAACGAGCGGCGGATGAAGCGGTGGGCGCTGAAGGACGTCGCCGGCATGCTCCGGTCGTTCGACTACGCAGCGGCGGCGGCGGCGCTCGGCGAGTCGCCGCAGGCCGAGGCCGCGGCCTGGGCCTGGGCAGCCTCGGTCTCCGATGCGTACCTTCAGGGGTACATGGAGGTCGCCGCCGCGGCCCCCTTCATGCCCACCACACCGGAGGAGACGACCCTGATCCTCGATGCGATGCTGATCGAGAAAGCTCTTTACGAGCTGCGCTATGAGCTCAACTCGCGGCCGGAGTGGGCCGGCATCCCGCTGCGCGGGCTGCTCGGGCTGGCCGGGCGCGGACAGGAGGCCACGCCATGAGGGCGGAGGCACCGAGCCTGCTCACCGAGCAGGACCTCTACCTGTTCAACGAGGGCAGTCACTTCCGGCTCTGGGAGCGTTTGGGCGCGCATCCGGACCCCGAGCGGGGCGGCACCTACTTCGCGGTCTGGGCGCCCAACGCCGAGGCGGTCTCGGTCATAGGCGACTTCAACGGCTGGGACCCGCGCACCAGCCCCCTGCGCCCCCGCGGCTCCTCGGGCATCTGGGAGGGCTTTGCCTCCGGCGCCCAGAAGGGCAACGTCTACAAGTTCCACATCCGCGCCCGCAGCGGTGGCTGGAGCGGAGACAAGGCAGACCCGCTCGCGATCGCGGCCGAGGTGGCGCCCAAGACCGGGTCTGTGATCTGGGACCTCGGTTACGAGTGGGGCGACTCCGAATGGATGAAAGCACGCGCCCGCCACAACGGCGCCACCGCGCCCTGGTCCGTCTACGAGGTCCACCTGGGCTCCTGGATGCGCGACGTGCACGGAGGCAACCGCTCGCTCAGCTACCGCGAGCTGGCGCCGCGGCTGGCCGACTACTGCGAGCGGATGAACTTCACCCACGTGGAGCTCCTGCCGGTCACCGAGCACCCCTTCTTCGGGTCCTGGGGCTACCAGGCGACCGGCTTCTTCTCGCCGACCAGCCGGTACGGGCCGCCGCAGGATTTCATGCACCTGGTCGACAGCCTGCACCAGCGCGGGATCGGCGTCATCCTCGACTGGGTGCCCTCGCACTTCCCGACCGACGAGCACGGGTTGGGGTTCTTCGATGGCACGCACCTGTATGAGCACGCCGACCCCCGCCGCGGGTTCCATCCCGACTGGAACAGCTACATCTTCAACTACGGCCGCCACGAGGTCCGCTCCTTCCTGATCTCCTCGGCCGTCTTCTGGCTGGAGCGATACCACGTCGACGGCATTCGGGTGGACGCGGTCGCCTCGATGCTCTACCTCGACTACTCGCGAAAGCAGGGGGAGTGGATCCCCAATGACTTCGGCGGCCGCGAAAACCTGGAGGCGATCGAGTTCCTGCGCCGTTTCAACGCCGAGGTCTATCGCGCCTTCCCCGACGTGCAGACGATCGCCGAGGAGTCGACGGCTTGGCCGCTGGTCTCGCGGCCGACCTACGTCGGCGGGCTGGGCTTC
>CAYLIP010000050.1:0-17987 GCA_964383855.1 uncultured Actinomycetes bacterium
TCCTGGTTGTTGTACTTGTGCATGCCGTTGCGGCCGCACAGGTGAAGGTTGGGCAGCTCCCGCTCCAGCCAGTCCCGCACCACCGCCAGCTGCTGCTGGTAGTCGTCGTCGTAGACCGGGTAGGCCTTGGGCTGCCGGACGACGGCGCTGTCGACCACCTCCGCCGGCCGGCACATCCCCAGCGCCTCCAGCTCCCGCGTAGCCAGCGCCGCCAGCTCCTCGTCGGTGGACGACCAGAGACCATCGCCCTCGAAGCAGAAGTACTCCAGGCCGATGCACGTCTTGCCGGCGTCGGGGACCATCTCGGGCGACCAGTTCTTGAAGTTCTGGAGACGGCCCACGCGCACGTCCGGGTCGTGGATGTAGATCCAGTTGTCGGGAAAGACATCGGGCCGGTCGATCATCAGCGCGACGGTCAGGAAGTCGCGGTAGTCGAGCTGCCGTGCCGCCGCGAGGACCGGCGCCGGAGGCGGCGGATCCAGCTGTTCGACCAGCTCGCGGACCGGCAGCGTGGAGATGAACTGGTCGCCCTCGTAGCGACGGCCGGACGAGGTGGAGACGGCGACGGCCCGGCCCCCGGCGTGATGGACGGCCACCACCCGCTCCCCGTGACGTACCGGATGCCCCGACTCGGCGAGCACCGCCGCCACCCGCTCCCACATCTGGCCCGGTCCCCGGCGCGGGTAGCGGAAGTGGTCGATCAGGGTCTTGATCACCGCGTCACCGCGTCCGCGCTGGGGCAGCAGCGCCGCTCGGACGGCGCTGACCAGACTCAGGCCCTTGATCCGCTGGGCGGCCCAGTCGGCCGAGAGCTGGCTGGTGGGGATCCCCCAGACCTTTTCCGTGTAGGTCTTGAAGAAGATCCGGAAGAGGCGCCGGCCGAACTGGTTGGTCACCCAGTCCTCCAGCGTCCGCGGCTCGCGCACCGGCCGCAGTCGAGCCCGGGCGTAGCTGGCCAGGCAGAGCACCGTCTCCACGGGGCCCAGGTTGCGCAGCGCGTTGAAGGCGCGGAGCGGGTAGTCGAAGAAGCGGCCACGGTAGTAGATCCGGCTCAGCCGAGCCCGGGTGAGCAGGTCGTCACCGAGGACCTCGGTCCAGAGGTCCTCGACCTCCTGGTTCTTGGAGAAGAAGCGGTGGCCGCCGATGTCGAAGCGGTAGCCGTGGTGCTCGACCGTGCGCGCGATCCCGCCGACATAGGTCGGGTCGGCCTCGAGCACGGTCGAGGGCACGTGGTGCTTGCTGAGCTCGTAGGCGGCGGTGAGACCCGCGGGGCCGGCGCCGAGCACGACGACTTCCAAGGGTCGCCAGCGTAAAGGAAGCCGCTACGCGACCGGTCGCAAAAGGCCGCTCGCAAAAGGCCGCTCGCAAACGACCGCTCGCAAGAGAGCGGGCGGGCTCGCGTCGGGCTTGACGGATGCCCCGCAACCTCTCCGGCGCCGCGGCCACCCTCCTCCTCCTCCTCGTTCTCCTCAGCGCCACGGCGCCCGCTGCCCCGGTCCAGGCGGCGACCGTGAGGCACCCGGCCGCGCCGCTCCCGGCCGCCCGGCTCGAGTTCGGCCTGGCCAGCGGGCCCGGCGACCTGGCCTGGATGACCGCCAGCGGTGTGCCCTGGAAGTACCGGTACACGTACCTGGCCGGCGGCCTGTACAGCAATCCGTGGCCGGCCTGGCAGGACCCGGCCCTTCCGCCCGGACAGTACGCGCTCGACTACATGACCAGCAGCGGGGCTCACGGTTACATTCCCGTCTTCCCCTACTACATGCTGCTGCAGTCGCACCGGGCGGCGGACGAGGCGACCGACGACTACAACAACCTCAACACGCCGAGCCTGATGCGTGATTACTACGCCAACTTCACGCTGCTCATGCAGAAGGCGGCGCAGTACGGCGGGCAGGTCGTCGTGCAGGTCGAGCCCGACCTCTGGGGCTACCTCCAGCAGCGCTCCGGCAACACTTCGCCGGTCAACGTGAGCGCCAGCGTGGCATCCTCCGGGAGCCCGGACGTGGCCGCCTTCGCGAACAACGTCCAGGGTTTCGGGCAGGCGTTGCTCCACCTCCGCGACCTCTATGCGCCCAACGTCGTGATGGCCGTTCACGCCTCCATGTGGTCGAGCGGGCGCGACCTCGCCACCGACACCGACGCCACGCTCAGCCCGGCCGCCGAGGCCGACAAGACGGCCGCCTTCCTCGGCGCCACCGGCAATTGGGACGCCGTCTTCAACGACGTCGACGACCACGACGCGGGCTGGTGGGAGGCCACGCAGGCCAACCGGGCGCACTGGTGGGACCGGACCAACGCCTCGCTGCCCAACTTCGCCCGCTACCTGGCCTGGTTGGCCGAGCTCCGCTCGAAGACGGGCAAGCCGCAGGTGGCCTGGCAGGTGCCGGTCGGCAACCAGTACTACCTGACCGAGAACAACACCGCCGGCCACTACCAGGACGACGTCGCCGAGTACTTCATCGGGCACCCCTCCGATCTCTTCAGCGCGGGCCTCGTGGCCGTGCTCCTGGGTGCCGGCAACGCCGACCAGACGACGCCCTACGACACCATGCATGACGGCGTCACCAACAACGCCGGGGTCCCGACCAGCGATGCCGCCGGCGCCTGCAACGCCTGCAACACCCACGTCTCCCAGTACGCCGACGACGACGGCGGCTATCTCCGCGTCTTCGTCGGCCAGTACTACTCGGGGCCGCCACCCCCACCCCCACCCCCGCCCGCGGCGGCGGCCGGGATCTGCGTGCTCGACGGCTGGGGGGGCCTCCACCCGACCGCCGGCGCCTCGATCGGCTGCGCGGGCGGATCGGCGTACTGGCCGGGCTGGGACATCGCGCGAGCGGTCGCCCTCTTCGCCGACGGCGGCGGCGGCTACGTGCTCGACGGCTGGGGCGGCCTGCACCAGTTCGGCAGCGGACGCCCGGTCGCCTCCGGCGCCTACTGGCCGGGCTGGGACATCGCGCGGGCCGTGGCCCTGGCGCCCTGGGCCACCGCATCCGACCCCGAAGGCTGGGTGCTCGACGGCTGGGGCGGGATCCACGCCTTCGGCGGCGCCCCGGCGATCACGGCCCCGGCCTACTGGCCGGGCTGGGACATCGCCCACGGGCTGGTGATCGGTCCGGGGTCGACCCGCGCCTCCGTCTGGGGCTACACGCTGGACGGCTACGGAGGCCTTCACCCGTTCGGCGGAGCCGCCCCCGCCGCACACGCCGCCTACTGGAACGGCTGGGACATCGCCCGTGCCGTCCAGCTGGCACCGTCCAGCACTGCGGCCGCGCCCGGCGGCTACGTGCTCGACGGATTCGGCGGCGTCCACGGCTTTGGCTCCGCAACCCCGGCGCCCTCGCTCACCGGCTACTGGCCGAACTGGGACATCGCCCGCGGGCTCACGCTGGCGCCGGGATCAGGTTCGGCGGGCTACGTGCTCGACGGCTGGGGCGGCCTGCACCCCTTCGGCGGCGCGCCTCCGCTCAGCGTGAGCGCGTACTGGCCGAACTGGGACATCGCTCACGCGGCGGCCACATCCGGCGCGGGCTCCGCCTGGGGCCGGCGGCGCTAAGGGCCCGACAAAGGCTCAAGGAACGGCCCCAGAAACCGCCCGCGCGGCGGCTGGCGGGCCTTCTGAGGAGGGGCCGGTCGCAGGAATCGACGCGTGACTCCGTTCTGATCACGCGGTGACGGTGACTCTTTACAAGCCTTTGGCAACGCGCAATAGTGCGCTTTCCCGGTCCTGAACACAGTCCTCGCATGCGTTTCCGCACACTTCTCATCGCAGGGTCGCTACCGGCGCTCGTGCTCACGGCGCTGCCTACCTCAGCCGCCGCTGCGAGCGTCCATGGCCATCACGACGTGCTCAAGCCCGGAGGCGGCGCCTCGACATCGACCACCGCCTCGACCGCGCCGCTGCAGTTCGGCGGCGGCAGCGTCCTGGTCGCCCCGGCCGCCTACATCGTGTTCTGGGGATCCGAGTGGCAGAACGGCTTCACCGATTCCGGCGGCCACTCGAGCTCGCAGGCGCAGAACTACTTCTCGACCTTCCTGAGCGATTCCGGCGGGAGCGCGTGGCAGGGCACGACCACCGAGTACTGCCAGGGTGTCTCCGCGGGGGCCAGTTCCTGCTCAGGCGGCCAGGCCATCACCAATCCCGCCGGGCGCCTGCTCGGCACCTGGGTGGACGGGGCGTCACCGGCTCCGTCTTCGCCCACCGACGCGCAGATCCAGGCCGAGGCCCAGAACGCCGCGCAGCACTTCAACGGCGGCAGCAACACCGTGTACTTCGTGCTGACGCCTTCCGGCAAGTCGGAGAGCGGCTTCGGCTCGCAGTGGTGCGCCTGGCACAGCGGCACCGGGTCCCTGGCCTACGCCTACATCCCGTACATGCCTGACGCGGGTGCCTCGTGCGGCCGCAACTCCGTCAACGGCAGCACCGACGCCTTCGGCCACGGCTGGTTCGACGGCTACTCGATCGTCGGCGGCCACGAGTACCTGGAGGCGATCACCGACCCCTACCCGAACGGCGGCTGGGTCGACTCGGGCGGCCAGGAGAATGCCGACAAGTGCCAGTGGAGCAGCACCTGGCCGGCCACCAACCAGGCCATCGGAGGCCACACCTTCGCGGTGCAGCCGATGTGGAGCAACCGCGCCGGCGGCTGCGTCTTCTCGGCACCCGCCCCGCCGCCGGCCTGCGGCACCAGCACCAGCACCTGCGGCTACGACATCCTGACCGCGGGCGGCGGGATCTACACCTTCGGCAGCGCGACTTACCACGGCAACCTGATCGACCACGGCTATCCCGGTCCGGCGGTCGGCCTGGCCGTGATGCCGGACGGCGGCGGCTACCAGATCCTCACCGCCGGCGGCGGCCTCTACAGTTTCGGCTCCGCGGCCGGCCACTACTACGGCAACCTGATCGACCACGGCTATCCCGGCCCGGCGGTGGCGATCGCCATGATGCCCGACGGCAACGGCTACCAGATCCTCACCGCCGGGGGCGGCCTCTACAGCTTCGGATCGGCGGCCGGCCATTACTACGGCAACCTGATCGACCACGGTTATCCCGGGCCCGCCATCGGCCTGGCCATGATGCCCGATGGCAACGGATACGCCATCCTCACCGCCGGCGGCGGCCTTTACAGCTTCGGATCGGCGGCCGGCCACTACTACGGCAACCTGATCGACCATGGCTACCCGGGGCCGGCGGCCGCGATCGCCATGACCCGCTCCGGCAGCGGCTACTCGATCCTCACGCGGGCGGGCGGCATCTACAGCTTCGGCGATGCGACCTACTTCGGCAACCTGATCGACCACGGCTACCCGGGGCCCGCGGTCTCCCTGGCCAACACGCCCTGATGGGACGGTCCGGCGGCGAGAGCGGCACGGCTGCTTCTTGCCGCCGCCGGGGGCGGACGGATAGCATGCCGCCGGTGTCTGGGCTCCGAGGTCGATTGCCGGGTCGATCAGGGGTCCTGGCCTGGCTGGCCGCGGTCCTCACGGGCACGTTCCTGGTGGGGGCTTCGGCGGTGCCCACCCACGCTGACACCGCCAGCGGGTCGCGCACCTCGCCGACCCCGATGCCCAGCCCATCGGCAGCCCCGGCTCCCCCCGCGCGGCGCGCCCTCCCGGACAACCAGTCGCAGCTGTACGTGCTCGACGGCTGGGGCGGAGTCCACTCCGTCAACGGCTCACCGGCGCTGGCCACCTCCGCCTACTGGCAGGGCTGGGACATCGCGCGCGGCCTGGCCATGCTTCCGACCGGGACCGGCGGCCTGGTGCTGGACGGCTGGGGCGGGCTGCACGCCGTCGGATCGGGCGTTTCCCAGCCGGCGCCCTCCGGCTACTGGACGAACTGGGACATCGCGCGCTCGATCGCCCTGGCACCGTGGGCCACCGCCTCGGCGCCGGCCGGCTGGACCCTCGATGGGTGGGGCGGGATCCATCCCTTCGGCGGCGCGCCCGCGATCGCCCTGCCCACCTACTGGCGCGGGTGGGACATCGCCCGCCAGATCGTGGTCAGCCCCGACAGCACGACGAGCGCGGTCTCGGGTTATGTGCTCGACGGCTGGGGCGGCCTCCACGCCTTCGGCGGCGCTGCCGCCATCCCGGCGCCGGCCTACTGGCCGAACTGGGACATCGCCCGGGGCGTGTCGCTGCTCCCCACGTCCACGGCTGCCGCTCCGGCCGGCTACGTGGTGGACGGCTGGGGCGGCCTGCACGCCTTCGGCTCCTCGACGCCGGCGCCCACCGGCTACACCTATTGGCCCGGGTGGGACATCGCCCGGGGGGTCGTCTCCTGGACGCAGGGCGCCGGAGGCTGGGTGCTCGACGGCTGGGGCGGCGTCCACAGCTTCAGCGGGGCGCCGGCGGCAACCGGCGCCGCCTACTGGCGCGGCTGGGACATCGCCCGGGGCATGGCGGGACCCGGTTCGGCGGGCGATGCCCGGACCCCGCCGCCACCGCCGCCGGTCAAGCGGAAGATCGTCGTCAGCCTCTCGCTTCAGCACCTCTGGGCGTGGGAAGGAGACCGCCTCTTCCTGGAGACCGACGTCACCACCGGCCGCCCCGAGCTGCCGACGCCGGTCGGCGACTTCCACATCTTCTACAGGGCCTCGCCCTACCAGATGATCTCCCCCTGGCCACCGGGAAGCCCCTACTACTACCCACCGACCTGGATCGCCTACGCCATGGAGTTCATCGATGGCGGCTACTTCCTGCACGACGCTCCCTGGCGGACATGGTTCGGACCCGGCTCCGAGTACTACGGCGACGGCACGCACGGCTGCGTCAACGTGCCCGGTGGCCAGGGCTGGGGACCCGTCGCAGCCCTCTGGAACTGGGCCCAGATCGGCGATGAAGTGGTGGTCCAGAACTGATGCCGCGCACCGCGAGGGCACTGCGCAGCGTGGGACCGCCGGCCGGACGCTGACCTTGGGCGGATCCACCTCGCGGCGGCTGGCGGCGGTGGGCATCGGCTGCCTTCTCCTCCTGGCGACGGCGAGCGCCGCCGACGCGGACACCGCCTCGCCGGCCCGTTCCTCCCAGCCGCGGACGTCGAGCCCGGCGCCGGCGGCGCCGGCGCCCGCCGCGACCCCCGCCCCACCGCCGGACAACCGGCACCACATCTACGTGCTCGACGGGTTCGGCGGCGTGCACCCTGCCGACTCCTCGCCGGCGCTGAGCTTCGCCGCCTACTGGTCGGGCTGGGACATCGCCCGCGGCCTCGCCCTCTTCGCGGACGGCACCGGCGGCTATGTCGTCGACGGCTGGGGCGGAGTTCACGCCGTCGGATCCGCTCCCGCCGTCAGTCCCTCCGCCTACTGGCCGGGCTGGGACATCGCCCGCGGCATCTACCTGGCGCCCTGGGCGGACGCCACGCATCCCGCGGGCTGGGTCCTGGACGGCTGGGGCGGAATTCATCCCTTCGGCGGCGCGCCCGCGATCCCTCTGCCCGCCTACTGGCGAGGGTGGGACATCGCCCGCGCGATGACCGTTCTCCCCGGCCAGGCGGATTCGCCCGTGCAGGGCTACGTGCTGGACGGCTGGGGCGGGATCCACCCGTTCGGAGGAGCCCCGGCGGTGGCGCTGAGCGCCTACTGGTCGGGCTGGGACATCGCTCGCGGCATCGACATCGTGCCCGGCACCACCTCCGGCTACGTGCTCGACGGCTGGGGCGGACTGCATCCGTTCGGCGGCGCGCCGCAGGTCGGCGCCAACGGTTACTGGCCGGGCTGGGACATCGCGCACGGGCTCCTGAGCTGGACCGGCGCCGCGCAGTCCGCGCCCGGCGGGTGGGTGCTGGACGGCTGGGGCGGGCTCCATCCCTACGGCTCGGCACCCGCGATCGGGCTCGGCGGCTACTGGCCGGGCTGGGACATCGCACGCGGACTCGGCGGTCCCAGCACAGGGTCCTCGTTCCGGACTCCGGATACCCGCGTCCTCTCGATCAATGCGGTCCGCCAGATCCACGCGCTCGACTGCGAGGCGGCGGCGCTCCAGATGGCGCTCTCCTACCGCGGCGTCAACGCCAGCCAGGACACCATCCTCGGCTCGATGCCGTCCGACCCGCGGTACGGCTACCGGGACGGCTTCGGGCTCCTGCACTGGGGCGACCCCTACACCGGCTTTGTGGGGGACGTCAACGGCAGCGAGGGCAGCCTCACCGGCTACGGCGTCTACTATCCCCCGATCGCGCGAGCCGCTCAGAGCCTGGGCGGCTCGGTGGTCGCCTCAGGCCAGAGGATCGCCCCCGCCGACATCTACCGGGCCGTGGTGGCGGGCCACCCGTCGGTGGTCTGGGTGTCCGCGAGCTGGCGATACCAGGGCACCGAACTGGGGCTGGCCTTCGACGGCGCGTCGGTTCCCTACGGGGTCGGATTCGAGCACGCGGTGACCGTGGTGGGCGTGAATCCGGGCTCGGTGCTGGTCAACAACCCGCTGAGCGGCGCCCAGTGGATATCCAAGTCGACCTTTGAATCGTCCTTTACAACGTTTGACAACATGGCGGTGATCGTGGTCTGATCGCAGCGCCAAGCTAGCGACCAGCGAACAAGTCCTGTCGCCCCACAACGTCATAGTCCTCGGAGTCCCGCCATGTCCCCACTACGAATCTCCTACGCGGTCGCGGTCGCCCTCACGCTGCTGCTGACCTTCTCCGTCGCCCCCGCCGCGGCCGCAGCCACGCCGGCGCGGACCGCCGCCCCCAAGGTCAAGGACCGTCCGGTCCCGGGGCCGGCCCAGCACATCGTCCGTGCCACCGACCAGGTGGCGCCCAGGCCCGGCGTCCACGCCGCCGCCACCGCCGGCGCGGCTCCGTTTCTGACCCGGCCCTACTGGGGCGCGCACAGCGTGACCTCCGTCTTCGACCACTGCAACCCCGACTACTCCCTCGACGGCAGGATCTGCGACGTCGACGGCACGGTGGCGACCCGCAGCAACGGGGTCGACCCCAGCTTCAACGCCGGTTACGCGGTGACGCGCGGAGGCACCGACTACCTCTATTACGACGGGCACAATGGCTGGGACATCTCGCTCAACTACGAGACGCTGCTGGCGGCCGCGGACGGCGTCGTCCAGCTGGCCGGGTGCGATCCCTACAACGGCGGTTGCAACGCCGGCTTCGGCCTGACGGTCACCATCGACCACCAGAACGGTTTCACGACGCGCTACGGCCACATGTCTCAGATCTACGTCTCGGCCGGCCAGACGGTCCACCGCGGCGACCAGATCGGGGTCAGCGGCAACACCGGCGCCAGCACCGGGCCCCACCTGCACTTCGGTCTCTACCTGACCAGCCAGTGGATCGCCATCGATCCCTGGGGCTGGAACGGTGGGTACGCAGACCCCTGGCCCTCCGACGCCGGCGACGTCTGGCTGACCGGCAACCCGCAGAACCCGGTCCCCTGGGCGCCGACCGGCGCCTCGGCCCGGCCGGGCTCGCAGTCGGCCACGGTGACCTGGTCGCCCCCCGGCTTCGACGGCGGCAGCGGCGTCAGCTCCTACGTGGTGACCGCGTCCCCCGGCGGGACCTCGGTCACGGTCCCCGGCAGCGCCACGACGGCCGTCGTCTCGGGTCTCAGCAACGGCACCTCCTACACCTTCACGGTGACGGCCAGGAACGGCGTCGGCAGCAGTCCTGCCTCCGATCCCTCCAATGCCGTCATCCCCACCGGGCTTCAGTTCGCGGCGCTTCCCGCGACCTCTTCCACGACCGACCTCGTGGTGTCATGGAGCGGGCCCGCCTTTCCCTCCTACAACCTGACGGTGAGCGAGGACGGCGGCGCCTGGCGCTCGGTCGCCGCCGGCCTGACGGCCACCTCGTTCCACTTCTACGGGCTGGCCGCGCACCGCTACCAGTTCGCGGTCGCCGGGGCCGGTTCCAGCGAAAGCGCCCAGTCGACGACGGTTGCGGTGGCCGGCACCGCCGCGACCCCATTCCCCTTCAAGAGCGCCTACAGCGTCGACCAGTTCGGACAGGTCTACGCCATCGGGAGCCAGCCGGCCTGGCAGGGTCCCCAGTGGAATTGGGACATCGCGCGGGGCATCTCGGTCGTCCCCAGCGGCGAGGGCGGCTTCGTGCTTGACGGCTGGGGAGGCGTCCACTCCTTTGGCTCCCCCGGCGCGGTCAGCGTCGCCGACTACTGGCCCGGCTGGGACATCGCGCGCGACGTCGCCAGCGCGCCCGACGGCAATGGCGGTTACGTGCTCGACGGCTGGGGCGGCGTCCACACCTTCACCACGGCGGGGCACGCCATGCCGGCGCCGGCGCACGTGAGCGGCTACTGGCCGGGCTGGGACATCGCCCGGCGCCTGGTCGTCTTTCCCGACGGCAGCGGAGGCTACGTGCTCGACGGGTGGGGCGGCGTGCATCCCTTCTCGATCGGCTCGGCGGCGATGCCGGCGACTCCCACCGTCTCCGGTTACTGGCCCGGCTGGGACATCACGCGAGGCATCACCCTCACCGGCTCGCGATCCGGTTACACGGTCGACGGCTGGGGTGGCGTGCATCCGTTCAACGGCGCCCAGCCGGCCAGCGTGAGCCAGTACTGGCGGGGCCAGGACCTGGCGGTCGGTGTCTTCGCAGGACGGCAGGCGAGCGCGGGCTGGACGGTGCGCAATGACGGGGGGACGCCGGGATTCGGCGCGGCTCCCCAGCTTCCGGCGGTTGCCCTCAGCCCCGGCGCCCGGATCGTGGGAGCCGCCGCCGCCCCTTAGCCTGAGACAAGCCTTCTCCCCGCTAGATGGGAGGAGGCGCGGGGGCACTCAGGTCAGGGGAATCGGGTGGTCCCAGACCAGGAGCAGGTAGTCGGCCACGACCTCCCGGTGATCGGGCGGCCCGAATGTCCGGGCCGCCATCTGCTCGTCCACGCCGAAGTTGTCCTCGCGAGAGGCGCCGGCTGAGCGCAGGACCAGGAAGCGGGCGCGACCGGTCGCGCCAGGCTTGTACCAGTCGGCCTGGGCGGTGTAGAGGTTCGGCGCCACCCGGTCTCCCGCGGCCGCCACCGAGCGCACCGTCAGCCGCTGATCGCTCTCGACGGTAAGCAGCTCGGCGTCCCAGTAGCCGGCATAGCCGTAGGTCAATCCGCTGGCCAGGAGCCGGTCGCGGACCGCCAGCGAGGTCTGGTGGTAAGGCTGGGCCTGGAGCATATCGGCGAATACCGTCAGACGGACGGCCAGGACGACCGCCAGCCCGCCGAGGGCGGCGATCCGCCAGCGCCCGTGCAGAGTCCCGGCCACCATGCGGGCGGCGACCACCACGCCGAGCACCACCGCCGTCATCAGGTAGCGCGAGCCGAAGATGTTCTGAATCCTGGTCGTGGTCACAGCCGCGGCCAGGTCGCCGGCGATCGAGCAGACCAGGAGGAGATCGAGGAAGCGCCCTTCGGCGGGTGCGGTCCCCCTGAGCGCGCGCCAGGCGGCGGCCGCCACGGCCGCCGCGCAGGCGGCGAGCAGAAGGACTGCCGACAGCTCGCGCGGCTGGATTGACGGCAGCTGGTCGCCGCCGAGCATGACGAGCAGGGTGTTGAGCACGATCCCCGCCGCGTGGAGCATCTGCCCCGGTGATGCGACGCCGACGCCGAGGTCCACGTACCGCAAACCGTGAAGCCGGGGCGGCAGCAGGCGCAGCGCGGCCCCCAGCCCGAGCCCGCAAAGGGCCAGTCCGGCGACCGCCAGCGAGGTCAGGCGGCGGAAGCCGATCATCGCCATCGCGGCCGCGGCGAGAGGGATCGGTATCGCGAAGCACGGCGCCGCCAGGCCGTCGCCGCCAATGTTGGCCGCCAGCAGAAGGACGAGAAGCGCGGCCGGCAGTGGCCTGATGCGCTCGGCGCAGGCGGCTGCGCAGAGCACCGCCGCCAGGCCGAACAGGACGACACCGATGTGGGAGAAGCCCGGCTGCAGGACGACGTAGGCGAGGAAGAACGTCGGGAAGGCGAGGAGCGCAGCCACGATGGCGGCCGCCCAGCCCCTGGACCAGCCCCTCAGTCCGATCCCGGCCGCCCCGGCGGCAAGCAGGATCGTGATTCCGTAGAGGACGGCCGGCGTGACGTACATCTGCTCCTCGCGGACACCGAAGAGGAGGACCGCCAGGGCGTACATCGGCAGCTCGCTGGTCCACCCGCTGTAGGGGCCCAGGATCCAGCCGTGGAGCAGGAGGTTCCCCCGCAGCAGCTCCTGGGCTGCCACCAGCTCCCAGGCGTTGTCGGAATTCCGCACCGAGAGCCGGGCCAGGTGGTCCATCGCCGCCAGCCAGGGGATGAACAGGAGTCCGGCCGCCGCCAGCGCCGCCGCCAGTGGCGGCAGGCGGCGACCGGCGAAGTCGGGCAGCTAGGTCCCCTCTTCCCAGCTCGCCAGGTAGCGCACCTGCTCCTCGGTGAGGGTGTCGATCTGCACCCCCATCGCGTGCAGCTTGAGTCTCGCCACCTCGCGGTCGATCTCCTCGGGGACGTCGTAGACCTTCGGCTCGAGCGAGCCGTGGTTCCTGGCCATGTGCTCGACCGAGAGGGCCTGGTTGGCAAAGCTCATGTCCATGACCGCCGCCGGGTGCCCCTCGGCCGCGGCCAGGTTGATCAGCCGGCCCTCGCCGAGCACGTGGAGCCGCCGCCCGTCATCCATCCGGTACTCCTGCACGAACTGCCGAACCTCGCGCACCGAGGAGGCCAGATCGTCGAGCGCCCTCAGGTTGATCTCCGAGTTGAAGTGGCCGGAGTTGGCCAGGATGGCCCCGTCCTTCATGGCCTGGAAGTGCGAGCGGTCGAGCACGTTCAGGTCGCCGGTCACGGTCACGAAGACATCGCCCACCTCGGCCGCCTTCTGCATGGGCATGACCCGGAAGCCGTCCATCGCGGCCTCCAGCGCCTTCACCGGGTCGATCTCGGTGACGACCACGTCGGCGCCCAGGCCCTTGGCCCGCGAGGCCAGGCCGCGGCCGCACCAGCCGTAGCCGGCGACCACGAAGGTCTTGCCGGCCAGGAGCACGTTGGTGGCCCGGATGATGCCGTCGATGGTCGACTGGCCGGTGCCGTACCGGTTGTCGAACAGGTGCTTGGTGTCCGCCTCATTGATCGCGATCACCGGGTAGCGGAGCACGCCCTGGTCGGCCATCGCCTTCATCCGGATGACGCCGGTGGTGGTTTCCTCGGTGCCTCCCAGGACGCCTTCCAGGAACTCCTTGCGGTCGCGGTGGAGCATGGTCACGAGGTCGGCGCCGTCGTCCATCGTGAAATTGGGCCGGTGCTCGAGGGCCGCCTCCAGGTGCGAGTAGTAGGTCTCGTTGTCCTCGCCCTTGATCGCGAAGGTGTGCACGCCATGGTTGCGGGTGAGCGCCGCGGCCACGGGGTCCTGGGTGGAGAGCGGGTTGGAGGCGGCAAGCACGACATCGGCACCGCCCGCCCGCAGCGTGATCATCAGGTTGGCGGTCTCGCTGGTGACGTGCAGGCAGGCGCTGACGCGCAGCCCCTGGAGCGGCTTCTCCCTCTCGAACCGCTCCCTGATGAGCAGGACCACCGGCATCTCGCGGGCGGCCCAGTCGATCAGGTCCTGGCCCTGCGCGGCAAGCTCGATGTCCTTGACGTCGTATCCCTTGGTCGAAATTTTCACGGTCAACCTCTCAGTAAGTGATCACGCTCCGGACGTCGTGGGCGCCCAGCAGCTCGCGGCCGCCGAGATCCACCAGCTCGATCAGGAACTGCACCCCGACGACCTCCCCGCCCAGCGCCTCGACCAGCTTCACGACCGCCGCCGCGGTGCCCCCGGTGGCGATCACGTCGTCCACCACGAGCACCTTCTGGCCGGGCTTGATGGCGTCCACGTGGATGTGGAGGATGTCGTCCCGGTACTCGAGCGTGTACTCCACGCTCGTCGTCTTCCACGGTAGCTTCCCCTCCTTGCGCACGGGGACGAAGCCGGCGCCCAGGCGGACCGCCATGGCGGCGCCGAACATGAAACCGCGCGCCTCCATGGCGGCGACGAGATCGACGCCCCTGCCCTCCCAGGGCCGGGTCATCTCCTCGATCGAAACCCGCAGCGCCTCGGGGTCGGCGAGCAGCGGCGTGATGTCGCGGAAGAGAATCCCGGGAACCGGGAAGTCGGGGACCGAGCGGATGTGATCGGCCAGGTTCAAGGCGCTGACCTGAAGTATTCCATCGTGCGGCGCAGCCCATCCTCGACGCCGATCGAGGCCTCCCAGCCCAGGACCGAGCGGGTGCGCGTCAGGTCGGGCCGCCGCTGGCGGGGATCGTCGGTGGGCAGCGGGCGGAACTCGATCGGACTGTCACTGCCGGCCAGCCGGCGGATGACCTCGGCCAGCTCGAGCACCGTCACCTCGTACTCCGAGCCGAGGTTGAAGGGCATGGGGTCGTCGGAGTCGGCGACGGCCAGGATTCCCCGGACCAGGTCGTCGACGTAGCAGAGGCTGCGGGTCTGGCTTCCGTCCCCGTACACGGTGAGCGGCTCGCCGCGCAGGGCCTGGGTCAGGAAGTTGGGGACCACCCGGCCGTCGTCCAGCCGCATGCGCGGTCCGTAGGTGTTGAAGATGCGGATGATCCGCGTGCTCACCTGGTGGATCCGGTGGTAGGCCATGGTGAAGGCCTCGGCGGCGCGTTTCGATTCGTCGTAGCAGCCGCGGGGACCGACCGGGTTGACGTTGCCCCAGTAGCTCTCCGGCTGCGGGTGGACGAGGGGATCGCCATAGACCTCTGAGGTGGAAGCGAGGAGGAAGCGCGCGCCCTTGGCCTTGGCCAGGCCGAGGAGGTTGTGGGTGCCGAGCGTGCCCACCTTGACGATCTGGATCGGCTTCTCGGGGAAATCGCGGGGCGAGGCCGGGGAGGCGAGGTGGAAGACGTAGTCGACCGGGCCTGGCAGGTAGTAGGGCACGCTGACGTCGTGGTGGGCGAAGGTGACGCCGCGATCTTCCAGCCCATCCAGCAGCCCGTCCAGGTTGCGCCGGGCGCCGGTGACCAGGTTGTCGAGGACGACCACCTCGAGCCCGCGCTCAACCAGTGCCTCGCAGAGGTGCGAGCCGATGAACCCGGCCCCGCCGCTGACGACCGCGCGGCTAATTGCGGCCGATCCCGCGGTACACGAAACCCAGCGCCCTGGCCCCGGCCGGGTCGTAGAT
The DNA here is from genome assembly GCA_964383855.1 of uncultured Actinomycetes bacterium. Taxonomy (GTDB): domain Bacteria; phylum Chloroflexota; class Dormibacteria; order Dormibacterales; family Dormibacteraceae; genus CAZHAC01. Next base: position 15,107 of record CAYLIP010000050.1, read on the forward strand.
GTTCCGGCCGTCGATCAGGACCGGCGTGCGCATGGCCGCCCGCAGCCGGCCCAGGTCGAGCTGGCGGAACTCGTTCCACTCGGTGATGACGACCAGGCCGTCGGCGCCGCTGGCGGCGGCGTAGGGGTCCGCGCAGTACTCGAGCTCGGGGAGGATCGACCGCGAACGGTCCATGGCCGCGGGGTCGTAGGCGCGCACCCGCGCCCCGGCCGAGAGCAGCCCCCGGGCGATCTCGATGCTGGGCGCCTCCCGCATGTCGTCGGTGTTGGGCTTGAAGGCGAGCCCGAGCAGGCCCACCAGGCGGCCGCCGAGATCGCCGCCCAGGCATTCGCCCAGCTTGGCGATGGCGAGCCGGCGCTGGTCGCGGTTGATGTCCATCACGGCGTGAAGCAGCGCCGGGTGCAGGTCGAGCTCCTCGGCCGTGGTCGCCAGCGCCTTCACGTCCTTGGGGAAGCAGGAGCCGCCGTACCCGATGCCGGCATCCAGGAAGTGAGGCCCGATCCTTCTGTCGAGTCCCATGCCCTCGGCGACCAGGCGCGCGTCAGCGCCCACCCGCTCGCAGATCCGCGAGACCTCGTTGATGAATGAGATACGGGTGGCCAGAAAGGCGTTGGACGCGTACTTGACCATCTCCGCGGTGTAGATGTCGTAGATCAGGACCGGAGCTCCCAGCGGCTCGTAGAGCCGCGCCACCTTCTCCGCCGCATCCCTGTTGTGAGCTCCGATCACCACCCGGTCCGGCTGCATGAAGTCGGTCAGCGCCGACCCCTCGCGCAGGAACTCCGGGTTGGAGACGACGTCGAAGTCGTGGTGCCCGTTGACCTCGCGGATGCGCTGTGAGACGACGTCGCCGGTCCCGATCGGCACCGTCGACTTGTTGATGATCACCAGGTAGCCGTCCATCACCTCGGCGATCGAGCGGGCGGCCGCGTCCACGTACCGGAGGTCGGCCTGGCCGTCCTCCCCCTCGGGCGTGGCGACGGCGATGAAGGCGAAGTCGGCGCCGCTGATCGCCTCCGCGTACGAGGTGGTGAAGCGCAGGCGCTGGGCGGCCAGGTTGCGGACGAGCAGCTCGGCCAGGCCGGGCTCGTAGAAGGGAAGGCGGCCCTCGCTCAGCGTCCGGACGCGGTCCTCATCGATGTCGAGCCCGATCACCTGGTTGCCAAGGTCGGCCAGCCCGATCGCCGTCGTGAGTCCTACGTAGCCGGCGCCGACGATGGCGACACTGCTCACGTACGCGGATTATTGCAGGAGCTCACCGTAGGTCTGGACGGTGGCGCGGGCGGCGCGCTCCCAGGTGAAGCGGGAAGCCCAGCGCGGGCCGGCGGTGGCGACCTCCTGGCGCGCCGCGGCGTCATCCAGGAAGCGAGCCGCGGCGTCGCCGAGGGCGTCGGCGTCGCCGTCGGCGACCAGCACCGCGACCTCCCCGGCCACCTCGGGCAGGCTCGAGTTCCGGAAGGCGACGGCCGGGCAGCCGCAGGCCAGCGCCTCCAGCACCGGCAGCCCGAAGCCCTCGTAGCGGCTGGTGAAGAGCAGGCAGCTTGCGGCCGAGTAGAGGTCGGCGAGCTCCTCGAAGCTCACCTGGCCGAGCACGCGCGCTCCGGCCAGGTCGGAAGGCGCCTGCGCGCCTGGCCGCCCGGCCAGCACCAGCCCGCATCCGGCCAGGTCGCGAGCCCGGCGCCAGGCGCGGAAGAGGGCGCCCGGGTCCTTGCGCCGGTCGAGAGCGCCCACGTGGAGGAGGAAGGGCGGCTCGAGACGCCAGCGGGCGGCGACCCGCTCGGACGCACCGGGCCGCGGACCGAGGCCGGGCGGCACTCCCTCGGCCACCACCTGGACCCGGCCCGGTGGTACCGAGGTCAGCCGCTCCACGTCGCGGGCCGTGCTCTGGGAGACGGCGAGGACCCGGCCGGCGGCCGGGAGCAGGCGGCGGGCGAGCGCAAAGCGCAGCCGCTCGCCGCGCATGCCCGGTCCCTTCCAGGCCCAGGGAATCAGGTCGTGGACGGTGGCCACCAGCGGCACCGGGCAGCGGCCGGGAAGGCTGAGCGTGGTGGCGTGGTAGAGCGCGGGGCGGATCTCTCGCAGCTCCCGCCCGAGCACGACTGCGTCCTCGTACGCAGCCAGCCGCGCGGGGTAGCGGCGCCGCACGCGGTAGGCCACGAATCCGGCGTCGGGGAGCGCCGGGGCGGGGCCAGAGTCGCCGATCAGGACGGCGACCCGATCGCCCCAGCCGATCTCGGCAAGGCCGGAGAGGAGCCCCCGCACGTAGGTCCCGATGCCACGGCCCGAGTCGGCGCCCTGAAGAGGCCGCGCGTCGATCAGGACCCGTGCAGCCCTATTTGACGATTCGCGAGGCACCGGGATAGAGTGCGCCAAGCCTCAACCGCGATGTCCTTGCCCACGTCCCTGCCTGGTCGCACTCTGCTGCTCTTCGCCTGCCTCGCGTTCGCGATGGCGGCGGGACCCTCGACCGCGGCCGCCGCGACTCCGTCCCCCGTCCCGGCTGGGTCCCAGGGCTCGGCGGTCGCTCCCCCGACCGGGGATCGCCCCGCGACCGGCGAGCCGCGGCACGACCTCACCCGCCCATGGGTCATGCAGGCGGTGGCCGTGGAACAGGCGGGCAGGAATCCGCAGAATCCCGCCCCGAGAGCTGCTGTCCGCCCTCTCGCCATGCCCAGCACCACGGCCGCCGGGACCCGGCCGACCCGCGAGGTGTTCGCCTTTGTGAACTCTGGAAACCTGGGCGACGCGGGCGTCGGCTATACGACGTGGAACTACTCGCAGCTGTCGACGATCGCGTTCTTCGGGCTCACGGTCGACGCCAATTCGGGCCAATTCGTCCACAACGGCGCCTACAACGTGTGGCATTCCGCCACCGCGAGCA
>CAYLIP010000051.1:0-17920 GCA_964383855.1 uncultured Actinomycetes bacterium
TTCCTCGAGCGCCGGCAGTCGGAGCACCCGTTCGCCGGGCTCAGCGATCGCGAATACAACCTCGACGAGGTGTCTGAGGCGCTGGCCGGGACGGAATCCAAGCGGGTGGCGCGGCCGGCCATCCTGCCCGCCTGATGGGAGGTTCGAAGATGAGTGGATCGGTCGCCGTCACGTCCTGGGATGCCGTGATCGGGGGCGAGAAGGTGCGCGCCGAAGCCACCTTCGCGGACATCGACCCCTCGACCGGCGAGGTGCTGGCCGATGTCGCGCGCTGCGGGGCGGCGGAGATCGACCGCGCCGTCCGGGCCGCCCGGGAGGCGTACGAGCGGTCGTGGAGGCAGACCTCACCCGCCCAGCGAGGTCGCGTCCTGAGACGGATCGCCGAGCTGGTGCGGCGCGACGCCGAGCGGATCGCCGAGCTCGAGAGCCGGGACACCGGCAAGCCCCTGCGCCAGGCGCGGGCGGACGCCGAAGTCGCGGCTCGCTACTTCGAGTTCTACGGCGGCGCCGTGGAGGCGGTGTTCGGATCGACGATCCCGACCGACCCCGGCGTCTTCATCTACACGCTGCGCGAGCCATTCGGCGTGACCGGCCACATCGTCCCCTGGAACTATCCGATCCAGATCACGTCGCGAACCGTCGCGCCGGCCCTGGCCGCCGGCAACTGCTGCGTCGTCAAGCCGGCCGAGGAGGCCCCGCTCACCTCCCTGCTCCTGGCCGACCTCGCGCTGGAGGCCGGTCTGCCGGCCGGAGCCCTGAACGTGGTGCCCGGCATGGGGGAGGAGGCCGGGGCGCCGCTGGCGGGACACCCGGGGATCGACCACCTCGCCTTCACCGGCTCGGTTGAGGTGGGGCAGCTGGTGAGCAAGGCTGCGGCCGAGAACGTGATCCCGGTGACGCTCGAGCTGGGCGGCAAGTCGCCCAACATCGTGCTCGAGGACGCCGATCTCGAGCTGGCCGCGCCCGTGATCCTCAACTCGATCGTCCAGAACGCGGGCCAGACCTGCTCGGCTGGTTCGCGGCTCCTGGTGCAGGCGTCCGTGCACGACCGGCTGGTCGAGGACCTGGCCGGGCGGATGCGCGAGGTCACCATCGGCCCGGGGATCGAGGATCCAGGTTTGGGGCCGCTGATCACGGCCCGGCAGATGGAGCGTGTCAGCGGCTTCGTGGAGATCGGAAAGCGCGAGGCGCGCCTGGTGACGGGAGGCTCGCGCCCCGAGCATCTGGCCCGGGGCTACTTCATCTCACCGACCCTCTTCGACCAGGTCGAGCCCGGCTCCACGCTGGCCAACGAGGAGGTCTTCGGCCCCGTGCTGGCGGTCACCACTTTCGACTCCATGGCGGATGCGGCCCGGATCGCCAACAGCACGCCGTACGGATTGATCGCCGCCATCTGGACGCGCGATGTCGGCCGCGCGCACTGGCTGGCGCGCGAGGTGCGCGCCGGCCAGATCTACATCAACATGTACGGGGCGGGGGGAGGCGTGGAGCTGCCGTTCGGCGGATACAAGCGCTCCGGCCATGGCCGTGAAAAGGGGTACGAGGCGCTGCTCGGTTACACCCAGACCAAGACGGTGGCGGTGCGCGCGGCCCCCTGACCGTTCGCCCAGGTGCCCGCTGACGGGTGCGGCCGCGGCATGATCCCAGGATGGGCGACCAGGGGGGGCGCAGCCGGCCGGTCGACGGCTTCCAGCTCGCCTATTGGCGTGAGGGCTCGGGCGCCCCGGTGGTGCTTCTCCACGGCTGGCCGGGCGACCACGGCGACTACGCCGCGGTGGTACCGCTGCTGGCGGACAGGACCGACGTGGTGGCCCCCGATCTGCGCGGCTTTGGCCGCTCCGACAAGCATCCCGCCGACCCGGCCGAACAGTACTCGGCCGCCGCCCAGGCACGCAGCGTCATCGGCCTCATCCAGGAGCTCCAGCTCGACCGTCCCGTCCTGGCCGGCTATGACGTCGGCAGCCGGGTCGCCCAGGCGGTCGCCCGGCTTGCGCCAGAGCACGTGCGCGCCCTCGTGCTCGGTCCGCCGCTGCCCGGCGCCGGCGAGCGCGTGCTCAGCCCCGACGCCCAGCGCGAGTTCTGGTACCAGCCCTTCCATCGCCTCGCGCTCGCGACCGAGCTGATCGACGGCAACCCCGCCGCCGTCCGCAGCTACCTCCGTCACTTCTGGTCACACTGGTCCGGGCCAGGCTACACGCCGTCCGACGGCCACCTTGACCGGCTGACCGGCCTCTACTCTCCGGCCGGTGCCTTCGCCGCCTCCATCGCCTGGTACCGGGCCGGCGCGGGCACGCTGGCCGTGGCGCTGGCAGAGCGGGCACCCAGCCCTGCCGAGCGCGTCGCCATCCCCACGACCGTGCTCTGGCCCGATCAGGACCCGCTCTTTCCCCTTGCCTGGGCAGATCGCATGGACAGCTTTTTCAGCCGGGCCACGCTCCGCACGTTGCCTGGGGCCGGCCATTTCCTGCCCGTGGAGGCGGCGGAGACCCTGGCCGCGGCGATCATCGCGGCCGCGTCAGCAGGGTGACGCCCGGCCACGCTTCAGGAGGAGATGCGGTGAATGTCGTTCATGTCTTCGCGGGCATGCCGGTGACCGATCGCGCGATCGCGATCGACTGGTACACCAGGGCGCTGGGCCGGCCGCCGGGGATGCTGCCCAACGACCAGGAAGCCGTCTGGCCGCTGACCGAGACGTCGTCGCTTTACGTGGTGGTCGATCCGCCGGCGGCCGGCGGGGCGGTGGTCACGGTCGTGGTCGATGGCCTGGACGACTGGCTGAGAGCATTGAAACGCCGCGGCCTCGACGGCGGCCCCCTCGTCGAGGTTTCGGGCGCCGGCCGCAAGTCGCTGCTGCGCGACCCGGACGGCAATACGCTGGCGCTGGTCGAGCTGTCGGGTTAGGCAAAGCGGGTCGACTGCGCACGGGGACAGTGGCGCCGCGGATGGGCCCGGCGCACACCAGGAGGCCGAGCCCTTGCCCACCGTGCTACCGGCAGCTCCACGTCATAGGCGACCCCCACGGCATGCGCGGCCGCCCCCTGAGCACGGTCACTTGTCAAAACGACGCGGCGCGGGTGCCGTGTACGCGCAGGGGGCAAAGATCGGGCTGGTTTCGCGTTGAGATAACCGTGCAGGTCGAGGTGCTTCGCCGGTTGACCACGATCACGGGTGACAATCCCCTCGGGGTGTGGGACGCGCGCGTCGTCGACGGGCGAGGGCGCGTGCTGTGGGCCTGCGATCACGGGCACGCCTCGGCCGCCGAGGCCGTCGCCTGCGCGACCGCCCGGATGGCGAGCCTGCCCGCCGTCAGCTGAGGGGAGCCGAGCCTCCGACGTCCGCTCCGGGACGCTCGGTTGGCATTCCCTGCGCCAGCCAGGCCTCGAAGCCCCCGATCACGTCGGCCGCCCGGTCCACCCCGAGCTGGCGCAGCAGGTGGGCGGCCAGGCTCGATTGATAGCCCTGGTTGCAGAGGAGGACGACCTGCCGGTCGCCGCCGGTCATCTCGGGGATTCGCCATCCCGAGGTCGGAGCCAGTCGCCACTCGAGCACATTGCGGTCGATGACCAGCGCACCCCGTATCGTCCCGTCACGCCGCCGCTGCTCCTCGGGACGAATGTCGATCAGAAGCGCCCCGTCCGCCATCGCGGCCACGGCCTGCGCCGGCGTCAGGCGGTCGATGCCGCTTCGAGCGCGCGAGAGAAGCTCGTCCAGGGAGCGATGGCGACGCACGCCACGGGCCGCTCTGAAAACGCGCGCGGAGCCGATGCTTCCAACCTCCTAGTAGCGGCGCAGACCCTCGTCGAGACGGTGGTCGACGTGTCCGGCCTCGTGCTCGGCCTTGTGGATGGTGCGAAGGTCCTCCGAGTGCTCCTCGATCCAGCTCAGGTCTTTTCGATGATCGCGGCGCAGGTGGTCTCGGAAAACGGTGTCGGGCGCTGTGACGTGGTGCCAGCTCATTACCGGCAAAGGTAGCGGCCGGCGCCTGCAAATCCCCGACAGCCGAGCCCACCGACCGGGGGGCCGGCCGCGTCCAGCCGGACTGAACAAGAGCGCGGGCGAATCGCTCTGCTCAGCGCTCCCGATCCGCACTAAACTCCCCGCGTGGCAAGCGTCGCCGACAGCTTTGGCTGGCCGTTTCAGGACAGCGGTTGGTTCGGCAAGATCGTCGTCCAGGGATTGATCGCGATCATCCCCATCGTCGGCTGGATCGCGCTGGTCGGGTGGTTGCTGCTGACGCTCGACAACTACCGAGCCGGCCGGCGGGAGCTGGCCCCGGCGGGCTTCCACCTGGAGCGGGGCGCCGGCCTCTTCGTCGTCTACCTCGTGTACGCCATCGTCTTCTCCATCCCGGGCGGCTTCATAAGCGGGATCGGGAGCGCATCGGGCGCCCGCGCCTTCTCCTCGCTGGGCAGCCTCGTCAGCTTCGCGCTGAGCCTGCTCCTCGCGTTCCTGGCCCCGGCCATCATCCTGCGGACCTACCGAGCCGGGATGGCGGCGGGTTTCGACATCAGCGGAGTCTGGCAGCTGGCCACTTCCAACACCAACAGCACCATCGTGGCCGGGCTCCTGATCTGGGTGGCGGGGATCATCGGCGGCCTCGGCATCATCCTCTGCTGCGTCGGCCTGCTCTTCTCGCTGCCCTACGCGGTGGCGGTGACGGCTGGAGTGGTCACCTGGTACGAGCAGGCCGCCGCCGGTTCCACTCCCGCGCCCGGCTAAGGAGGACCGTTGGCCGCCGGCTCGGCGACGCTGGCTCGCAGGGAGGGCAAAGTTCGAGCCCCGCGCGCGTTGTGAGGACCATGAACGTCGAGATCCTTCGGAGGCTGACCTCGATTTCGGGCGCGCACCTGCGGGCGGTCTGGGACGCTCGCGTCGTCGACGCCCATGGCCGGGTCGTCTGGGCCTGCGACCACGGGCATGGCTCGGCCGCCAACGCGGTCCTCTGCGCGAACGAGCACATCGCGGCCCTCCAGCCGGTCGGCTAGGCCCGGCCGCCCGGGCGGCCTGAGGGTCGCGGCGCCTGGCTGACGCCGCCGCCCTCGGTGACCTGCGGGCGGCGAGCGGGTTGGGCAGCGCCCCGGCCGAGGTCATAAAGCTTCGCCGGCGCGAGGCTATCCTTTCACCGCATCAACGCGAAGTGGATGGCCGTGGCTCGCGGGGACGAGCCGGCCGACCTGGTGATCACCGGCGGCCGCGTCTTCTCGGTGTTCACGCGTGAGTGGCTGGACCTCGACGTCGCCATCACGGAAGGCCACGTCGTCGGCCTCGGCGAATACCCGAAGTCGGCCGAGCGCTTCGAGGCGGAGGGCGCGTACCTCGTCCCCGGGCTGATCGACGCCCACATGCACATCGAGTCTTCGAAGCTGATGTTCGACGAGTTCGCGCGGGCGGTCATCCCGCAGGGGACAACGACCGTGGTCGCCGATCCGCACGAGATCGCCAACGTCCTCGGGACGGACGGCATCCACTGGATGCTGGACGTCTGTGCGCAGCTGCCTCTGGACGTCTTCGTGATGGCCTCCTCCTGCGTGCCCGCCTCGCGCTTCGAATCACCGCGGCGGGGCATGACGGTGGGGGATATCGAGAGCCTGCTCCGCCGCCGGCGCACGATCGGGGTGGCCGAGATGATGAACTTCCCGGCCGTGATCGCCGGCTCCGCCGGGGAGGTCGAGAAGCTGAGCACCGGCCTCACCGACCACGTGGACGGGCATGCGCCCGGTGTGCGCGGGCCTGCCCTCAACGCCTATCTCGCGGCCGGGATCAGCTCCGACCACGAGGCGACCACCTACGAAGAGGCGCTCGAGAAGCGCCGGCTCGGCATGTGGGTGATGCTTCGCGAGGCCTCGATCGCGCGCAACCTGGTCGACCTCCTGCCGCTGGTCAGGGAGCACGGCCCCGAGCGGTGCATGTTCTGCACCGACGACCGGGAGCCCAACTTCATCGTCGAGGAGGGGCACATCAACCAGATGGTGCGGGTGGCGGTCGAGCACGGGGTGCCGGCCGAGGAGGCGCTGGTGATGGCGACGCTCAACCCGGCCCAGTACCACCGGCTCTGGCGCCATGGCGCGATCGCCCCCGGCTACCAGGCCGACATCCTGGTGCTCGACGACCTGGTCGGCTTCCGGCCGCGCCAGGTCTTCAAGCGCGGCGCCAGGCCTTCATACCCCTCGGTCGAGGTCCCGGAGTGGGTTCGCCAGACCGTCCACGTGGGCGCCTTCAGCGCCGCCGACCTGGCGCTGCCGGCCTCGCCCGGCCCGATCCGCGTGATCGGGGTCGTCCCCATGCAGCTGCTGACTCGGGCGGAGGTGATGGAGCCCGCGCTGCGCGACGGACAGCTGGTGGCGGATCCCGATCGCGACCTGGCCAAGATCGCGGTCGTCGAGCGCCACCATGCCACCGGCCGCGTGGGCATCGGCTTTGCGACCCATGTCGGGCTCCGCCGGGGGGCATTCGCCTCCACCGTGGCGCACGACGCCCACAACGCGGTCGTGATCGGCGTCGACGACGCCTCGATGGCCGCCTGCATCGCCCGCCTGGCCGAGATCGGCGGCGGCATCGTGGTCGCCGAGGAGGGGGCCGTCTGCGGCGAGCTGGCCCTGCCGGTGGCAGGGCTGATGAGCGACCGGCCGCTGGCCGAGGTCGACGGCCGCATCAACCAGCTGGAGGCCAGGCTCCGCCAGATGGGCGTGGCCATGGAGTCGCCCTTCATGTGCCTCAGCTTCCTGGCTCTTTCCGTGATCCCCGAGTTGAAGATCACCGACCAGGGGCTGGTCGACGTGGGCGGTTCCCGGCTCGTGCCTCTTACCATCGCGTGATGCTGATCGGCTCTCCCCGGTCCCTCGATGCTGCCCTGGAGGAGCTGGCGGCCGACCCCGGCGCACGCCCCCTGGCCGGAGGGACGGATCTCATGGTCGCGATCAACTTCGGCCGCGAGCGGCCCCAGCACCTGGTCTCGCTCCGCCACGTGGACGAGCTGCGGGCCACGAACGACGGCGAGCGCGTCCGGGTCGGCGCCGGCGTCCCCTACACGCAGGTGATGCGGGCGGTGCCGGACGCGGCGATGCGCCAGGCGGTGCGGACGGTCGGATCGCCCCAGATCCGCAACGCGGGCACGATCGGCGGCAACCTGGGAACCTGCTCGCCGGCCGGTGACACGCTGCCGGTTTTGGCCGCGCTGGACGCCGACATCGTCGTCCGCTCCGTGGATGGCGACCGGCGCACCAAGCTGGCCGGATTCATGCGCGCGCCCAAGAAGCCGGACCTGCGGCCGGGCGAACTTGTGGTGGCCGTGGAGTGGGATGCCGCCGGGGCCGCCCAGGCCTTCCTCAAGGCGGGCACCCGCAACGCGATGGTGATCGCCGTCGCCAACCTGGCCATGGTCGTCGACCGGGCGCGGCGGCGGATCGGCGTCGGGCTCGGCTCGGTGGGACCGACGATCGTGCTTGCCCGTGAGGCCGAGCGGTTTGCGAGCGGCCTCTTCGAGGAGGCGGGCTGGGACCGGGCCTTGAAGCCCTCGGAGGCCGAAGCTCAGCATTTCGGCGAGCTGGCGGCGGCGGCGGCGGCTCCCATCGACGACGTTCGCGGCTCGGCCGCCTACCGCCGGCACATCGTGGCCCTGATGGCCCGACGGGCCCTGGCGCGGACCGGGGCGGCCATTTGAGGATCGGCCTCACCGTCAACGGCGAGCCGCGCCAGGCCGAGGCCTGGGAGGGCGAGTCGCTCCTCTACTTCCTGCGCGAGCACCTCGGATTCTGGGGCAGCAAGAACGCCTGCGAGCAGGGTGAGTGCGGGTCCTGCAGCGTCCTCCTCGACGGCGCGCTGGTCTGCTCGTGCCTGGTGCTGGCGGCGGCTGCCGACGGGGCCGACGTGCGCACGGTCGAGGGCATCGGCGGCGATCGGGTCGGCCAGGCCGTGCAGCGCGCGATGGTCGAGGCCGGCGGCGTTCAGTGCGGCTTCTGCACCCCCGGATTCGTGGTCGCGATCACAGATCTCCTGCGCCTGGACCCCGATCCGTCCGAGTCCGCTCTCCGGGAGGCGTTGTCGGGAAACCTCTGCCGCTGCACGGGCTACGTCCGGATCTTCGAGGCGGTCCGCCGCGCGTCGGAGGCGCTGCGCCGGTGAGCAGCCTGCTCGTGCGCGCCGGCGTGGTCGTGCCCGGAGCGGGCGAGAAGGCGGCGCCGGGGTGGCTGCTGGCCGCCGGCGGTGAGATCACGGCCATGGGCAGCGGCGAGGCCCCGCCCGCCGACGAGGTCCTTGATCTTCCCGGCTGCGCCGCCCTGCCCGGGCTGGTCAACACGCACGACCACCTCTACCAGTGGGCGACCCGGGGCTACGCAGCCGGCCAGGGCCTCTTCGGCTGGCTGACCACGCTCTACCCGGTGTGGGCCGAAATCGACGCCGAGACCGTGCGGGCGGCCGCGCGCGCCGCGCTTGGCAGGCTGCTCCTTTCCGGCTGCACGCTGACCAGCGACCACCACTATGTCTTTCCGCACGGCCGGCCCGGCATCTTCGACGCCCTGGTCGAGTCGGCGCGCGAGCTGGGCATCCGCTTCCAGGCCTGCCGGGGCTCGATGTCGCTCGGCCGCTCCGAGGGCGGCCTGCCGCCCGACGAGGTCGTCGAGGAGCACGACGCCATCCTCGCCGACACCGAGGCCGCGATCGCCCGCCACCACGACGCGTCACCCGGCTCGATGTGCCGCGTCTCGGTCGCCCCCTGCTCGCCCTTCAGCGTGACTCCGGAGCTGATGCGGGACTCGGCGGCGCTGGCGCGAAAGCACGGGCTGCACCTGCACACGCACCTGGCCGAGACGCTCGACGAGGAGGCTTTCTGCCTCCAACGCTTCGGCCGCCGCCCGCTCGATCTCCTGGAGGACCTCGGCTGGACCGGCGCCGACGTCTGGTTCGCCCATGGCGTCCACTTCTCGGAGGCGGAGGTCGGACGCCTGGGTGCGACCGCGACCGGGATCGCCCACTGTCCCAGCTCGAACATGCGGCTGGGCTCCGGCGCCTGCCCTGTCCCCGAGCTGCTGGCCGCCGGCGCGCGGCTCGGGCTGGGCGTGGACGGCTCGGCGTCCAACGAGGACTATCACCTGGCCGGCGAGATCCGGCAGGCGGTTCTGGTGGCCCGGCTCCGGGCGGCGATGCTGGGCCGCCCCGAGGCCGCCGGCGCGCTCAGCCCGGCCGCGGCCTGGCGGATGGCGACCCGCGGGGGCGCCGAGGTGCTGGGCCGCGACGACGTGGGCGTGCTGGAGCCGGGCCGGCGTGCCGACATCGCGCTCTTCAGGGTCGACGACCTTCTCCACTGCGCCATGGACGAACCGCTGGAGGCGCTGGCGCTGGCGCCGCCGGCGCGCGCCGAAGCGGTGGTCGTCGAAGGCCGCGTGGTGGTGCGCGAGGGGCAGCTCGTCAACGCCGGCGAGGAGGACCTGGCGCGCGATCTGCGCTCGGCCAGCGACCGCCTGAGGAGGATCCACAACCATGCTTGAGCCGCCGCGAACGCGGGGCGGGGTGGGGGAGTCGATCCCCCGGCCGGACGGTCGCGAGAAGGTCAGCGGCGCCTTCGAGTTCGCCAGCGACCTCGCCGTCCCGGGCATGCTCTACGGCCGCACCGTCCGCTCGCCCCACCCGCATGCCGTTGTGCGCCGCATCGACGCCTCGCGGGCGGAGGCGATGCCGGGGGTGCACGCGGTCCTGACCGCGGACCACATCCCCGGGCTCCGCTTCTACGGGCTGGACAAGGTGCGCGACCAGCCGGTCCTGGTGGGCGTCGGCGAGGAGGTGCGCTACGCCGGCGAGGCGGTGGCGCTGGTGGCCGCCGACCACCCCGAGCAGGCCCGGGCGGCGGCCCGCGCGGTCGCGGTCGACTACGAGGTGCTGGACGCGCTGACCGATCCAGTGGAGGCGCTGGCGCGCGGGGAGACGCTGCGCAACCTGGTCATCCGCTCGGGTGATCCCGACTCCGCCACCGCGGACGTGGTGGTGCGCGGCTACTACGAGGTCGGCCAGCAGGACCAGGCGCCGCTTGGCCCGGAGGCGGGGCTCGCGGTGCCTGACGGAGAGGGCGGCGTCGACCTCTGGATCGCCACCCAGGCACTTCACGTCGACCTTCACCAGGTCGCCGATGCCCTCGGGCTCCCGCGCGCCAAGTGCCGCCTACACCTGGCCGGGGTGGGCGGCGCCTTCGGCGCCCGCGAGGACCTCTCGATGCAGATCCACGCCTGCATGCTGGCTCTGCGCCTGGGCCGGCCGGTGAAGATGTGGTACGGGCGGGAGGAGTCGTTCGTCGGCCATGTGCACCGCCACCCGGCCTGGATGTGGTACGAGCACGGGGCCGGCCGGGATGGGCGGCTGGCGTATGTGCGGGCGACGATCGTCCTCGACGGCGGGGCCTACGCGTCGTCCTCGCACGCGGTGGTCGCCAACGCCGCCATCTTCGGCTGCGGGCCCTACCGGATACCCAACGTGCGCATCTGGTGCGGGGCGGCCCGGACCAACCTGGTGCCCAACGGCGCCATGCGCGGCTTCGGCGCCGTCCAGTCGTGCTTCGCGCATGAGTCGCAGATGGACCGCCTGGCCGACCGGCTGGGAATCGACCCCATGGAGCTGCGGCTGCGCAACGCGCTGCAGCCCGGCGACCGGCTGATCACAGGGCAGCAGCTCACTGGCACGGCCCCGGTGGCAGAGCTGATCGAACGCTGCCGCGAGATGCCCCTCCCCAGCGGCCAGGGCACGGGTCTCGACCTGCCCGGCGGAGCCGGGAACGTGGCCGCGCCCGAGGACGTCCGGCGCGGGATCGGTTTTGCGGTCGGCTTCAAGAACATCGCCTACTCCGAGGGCTCGGACGACTACTCGACGGCGCGGATCCGCCTGGTTCGCGAAGGGCAGGAGGCGGTCGCCCACGTGAAGACCGCCGCCGCCGAAGTCGGGCAGGGCCTGGTCACGATCTCGCAGCAGATCGCCCGTACCGAGCTCGGCGTCGCGGACGTGCGCCTGGAACCCGCCGACACGCTGGCCGGAGACGCCGGTTCGTCGTCGGCCTCCAGGCAGACCTGGATGACGGGCGGCGCCGTCCAGGCGGCGGCGCGGGAGGTCGCCTCCCGCGTCCTGGCCATGGCCGGCCCGGCGGCTCATTCCCTTGCGGGCGGGTACGTGCTCGACGTGGAGGGTGCGCCCCTGGTGCCCATCGCAGTCCTGCTCGACGAACCTGTGGAGGCGGAGCGCGAGTTCCACCACCGGCGAACGGGCAAGCTCGATGCCAACGGCCAGGGCGACGCCCACGTCTCCTTCATGTTCGTCGCCCAGCGGGCTGTGGTCGACGTCGACGTCGCCGCCGGGCTCTCCCGCGTGGTGCAGGTGGCCACGGTGCAGGAGGTGGGGCGGGCGATCAACCCGCTGCAGGTGCACGGCCAGATCGAGGGAGCGGTCGCCCAGGGCGTCGGGCTGGCGACCATGGAGGAGATCCAGGTCCGCCAGGGCCTGATCAGCAACGCTTCCTTCACCGACTACCTGCTGCCGACCACCCTCGACATGCCGGAGGTGGCGTCGATCCTGGTCGAGGAAGAGGAGCCGGATGCTCCCTACGGAGCCAAGGGCGTGGGGGAGCCGCCCCTGATCACCTCGCCGGCGGCGATCTGCGCGGCCATGCGAAACGCGTCCGGCCGTGAGCTGGGACGGATCCCGGTGCGCCCCGACGAGCTGGCGGGCATCACGGCCACGGCGCCGGCGCACCAGGTCGAGCCGGGCCAGCCCCCGGCCTGACGGCCGGAGTCCGCGCTTCAGCTGCCGGTCGAAGCCTCGCCGGCATCGGCCATCCCCGCTCGACGCTGCTGCAGGTCGGGCAGCCGGAGCCGCAGGCCGAGCACGACGATGACCACCGCCGCCAGCGCGACCGGCGCGAAGGCGACCGCCGGCGTGCGCGTCACGTCCCAGGCGGCGCCCGCCAGCAGCGGCACGCCGAAGGAGCAGGTGTAGGTGATCGTGAACATGGCGGCGGAGATGCGGTGGACGTCCTGGGGCTCGGCCAGAAGGGGCGGCAGGGCCAGCGTCAGCACGAGGATGCCGCCGGCCGTGAAGCCGAAGAGCGCTGCCCAGAAGAGCGCCCAGGCGCCCGGCATGGCTAAGAAGCCCGCCAGCGAAGCCGCGGTGGCGACGCCCATCACGACGAAGGGCCAGCGGCGCGCGATCAGCCGGCCGGAGACGGCTCCGATCAGGATCGAGGCCGGTATCTGGCCGCCGTTCAGAGTCGTCAGCGCCGGCGTGATCAGCGAGGGCCGGCCGGTCGCGCGAAGGTAGTCCGGGATGAAGGCGTTGGAGGCCCAGTAGACGGCGGACGCCGATCCGAAGATCAGGCCCAGGTACCAGACTTCGGGGTCTCGCCAGTCTGGCCACCAGCGAGCCGGGGGCGCGTCGTGATCGCGCGCGGCGTGCGGGGTGGCGACGGCGAGCATGCCCGCGGTCAGGAGGACGGGGAGCGACCAGGCCGCGAGCGCCAGCTCCCAGCTGCCGCGCAGGGCGGAGGCCAGCGGCGCGGTGAGGGCGGCGGGGATGATCTCTCCCATCAGGAGGCCGTTCGAGTAGACGGCGGTGGCCAGGCCGACGCGCAGCGGGAACCAGTCGCGGACGATGCTCGGGAAGGCGGGCTGGATGATGGCGATCCCCAGCGCCATCAGCAGGGTCGCGGTCAGGATCATGGCGACGCTGGGCCCGATCCCGCGGAGGGCGGCGGCGACGGCCAGAAAGGCCAGGCCGCCGATCAGTGTGCGGCGGGCTCCGATGCGCGCGATCAGCAGCGAGCCCGGCACCGCGGCGACCGCGAGCAGGGCCGGTGTCATCCCCGTCAGCAGCGAGATGCCCTTTTCGTCGAAGGGCAGGTCTCCGTGGATGAGGGGGATCAGCGGGGGGACGCAGAGGACTGTCAGCCGCAGGCTGATCCCTGCCAGCCAGAGCAGGACCAGGAGGAGGAGGGCGCGCCGGTCCGTGATTCAGTCCGCGCGAGTGGCTGCGATGGCGTCGATCGCGCCCGGGTTCTCGAGCGAGGACAGGTCCCCGGGTTCCTGTCCGAGGTAGACAGAGCGCACCACGCGGCGAAGGATCTTTGCGTTCCGCGTCTTCGGGATGTCGCTGACGATGTGCACCGCCCTCGGGCGCAGAGGCTTGCCGAGAGCGGATGCCACCGCGTCCTTCAGCCTGTCCTCCACGCGCCCGTCCGGCTGGAGGCCGGCCTTCAGCACGACGAAGCAGACCAGCGCCTCGCCCTTCATGTCGTCCGGGACGCCGACCGCGGCCGCCTCTCCGACCGAGCTGTCCGCGACCAGCACCGACTCGACCTCGGCCGGTCCCAGGCGCTTGCCGGCGACCTTGATCGTGTCGTCCGAGCGACCGAGGACGTACCAGAGTCCGTCGCCGGCGATGTAGGCCCAGTCGCCGTGCACCCAGACGCCAGGGTGGCGGGACCAGTAGGTGTCGAGGTAGCGCTGGCGATCCTTCCAGAAGCCCCTCGTCATGCCCGGCCAGGGCGCCCGGACCACCAGCTCGCCCACCTGCTCGCGGACGCTCTCCCCGTTCTCGTCCACCACGTCGGCGGCCATGCCCGGGATCGGGCCGGCGAAGGAGCAGGGCCGAAGCGGGGAGATCGTGTTCCCGCAGATGATGCCGCCCGCGATCTCGGTCCCGCCCGAGTAGTTGATCACCGGCAGGCGGCCGCCTCCGACCCGTGTGAAAAACCAGCTGAAGGGCTCCGGGTTCCAGGGCTCGCCCGTGCCGCCCAGGACCCGCAGGCTGGAGAGGTCGTGCCTGCCGGGGTGCTCGTCCCCATGGGCCATCAGGCCGCGCACCAGCGTGGGGGAGACGCCGAGGATGCTCACCCGGTGGTCCTCGACCATCCGCCACAGGCGATCCGGTCCGGGGGTGTCCGGCGTGCCCTCGTAGAGGACCATGGTGCCGCCCGTGAGCAGGCTGCCCATGATCAGCCAGGGCCCCATCATCCATCCGATGTCGGTGAACCAGAACAGGGTGTCGTCCTCGCCCATGTCGAACCCGTGGGCGAGGTCCTGTGCGGTCTTGATCGGGAACCCGCCATGCACGTGCACCGTGCCCTTGGGCTTCCCCGTGGTCCCGGACGTGTAGATGATCATCAGCGGGTCCTCGGGATCGAGCCGCGCGTTGGCCTGATCCGAGGTTTCCTCCTCGACCAGGGTCGACCAGACGAGGTCGCGCCCGTGGGTCCAGGGAACCTCCCGGCCCACCCGGCGGGCCATGACGCACCGCTTGACGGTGGGGCAGCCGGCCAGCGCGGCGTCGGCCACCTCCTTCATCTCCACCACCTGGCCCCGCCTGTAGAACCCGTCGGCGCAGACCAGGACCTTGGCTTCGGCGTCGTTCAAGCGGGAGCTGATGGCCCCCGGCCCGTAGCCGCTGAAGAGGGGGATGAAGACGGCGCCGATCTTGGCGCACGCGAGCAGCGCGATCGCGACCTCGGGGATGAGCGGCATGAAGATCCCGACCCGGTCGCCCTTGCCCACGCCCAGCCGGTGCAGCGCGCGCGCGAAGCGACCGACCTCGGCTTCCAGCTCGGCGTAGGTCAGGCGCCTGACCTCGCCCGGCTCTCCCTCCCAGATCATCGCCGTCTTGCCGCCCAGGCCCCACTCGAGGTGACGGTCGAGGCAGCTGGCGACGATGTTCATCTTGCCGCCCGCCCACCAGCGCGTCCATTCGATGCCGCCGGAGGTGTCGGCGACCTGGTCGTAGCGCTTGTAGAAGTGGATGTCGAGGTCGTGAACGGCCGCATCCCAGAACCACTCGTAGTCGCGCCCGGCCCGCTCGACCAGGTCCGCATAGGACGCGATGCCGTGGCGGTCCATGAAGCGCTTGAGCCGGCTGCGCTCGACGGCCTCGGGACCGGGCTCCCAGATCACGTCGCCGATGACCACCGGCTGCATTGCGGTCGATTCTATCGGTGGCCGTCTTCATGGCCCGAACCGGCCTGGAGGCGGGCCGCCTCCTCGAGAAGCTCCCAGTAGTTGTTCCAGGCGACGCGCGCCACGACCAGGGCGGCGCCCGCGTCCTCGCCCTCGCGCACCGCCTGCAGGGCGTGGTGCTGCGCATAGAACCACCGTTCCAGCGCCCGCTCCACGGTAGCCGCGACGAGCTCGCGCCAGTGCTCGCCATGCGCGGCCGAGCTGGGCTGCGGCGGCAGCACCAGGAGCTTCCATTCGACACCGGGCCGGATCGGCTCGAGGACCGGAGACCCGACCGCGCGGCCGACGTGGGCCCGGATGGCCGGGCGGCGCGGGTTGGCGGACATCAGCCGCTGCTGGATCGAGAAGATCGCCTGCTGGGCGCCGCCGACGCTGAATCGCTCGGGCGCGTGATCGAGCTGGCCGACCGCCCCCTGCAGGCCGCGGACGGCGAGCTGGAGATCCTCGGGGACCGCCCTCAGCCGGGCCAGGCGAAGCTCTTCGACGCGCGTCAGGAGCGCGTCGGCCTGGCGCAGGAGCAGCCGCCGGTGGGCATCGGATTCGTCGGGTTCGGGGAGCAGGAGGAGGGCGTTCACGGCTGGCGAGGACGGTAGCCGAGAACCGGGGGAAATTGAATGAGTTCTTTACATTGATCTCCAGTTCCATCCGTCTTAACAGCCACTCTTGACGCCGCCGCGATCACCGTCGAACCTGGCGCCATGCGCCGCTGGTTTGTCACCGCCGCCGCCCTCGTGACGGGCGCCGCCACGACCGGCCTTCTCCTCTGGTACGGCAGCCCGGAGAGAGGGGCG
Source organism: uncultured Actinomycetes bacterium (assembly GCA_964383855.1). Taxonomy (GTDB): domain Bacteria; phylum Chloroflexota; class Dormibacteria; order Dormibacterales; family Dormibacteraceae; genus CAZHAC01. Next base: position 15,767 of record CAYLIP010000051.1, read on the forward strand.
GTGCCCGCTTATGTCCTTCTCCATGACGTGCCGGCGGGCGGGCTGGTGGGGCGGGAGGCCGCCCGGCTGGAGCCGGTCCGGCTGCCGGCCGCCGCCCGGGCTCCGCTGGGAGCCGGGAGCGAGCGCCTCCTTCAGTCCTCGCCGGCCGCGCACGACCTGCGCGCGGGTCAGCTGCTTCAGGCCGGGGATCTCGCGTCCGGCCCCACGGCGCCCGACCGGCGGCTGGTCCTGGTCCCGCTCCGTGAGGCGCCGCCGGTGGCGCCCGGCGATCGCATCGATCTCCTTCTCCTGTCCGGGGGCGGCGAAAGGTCATCGGTGGCCCCGTTCGTGCTCGGCCTCGAGGTCCGTGCCGTCGTGCCCGGCGGAATCGTCGTCGCGGCGCCGTCGCGCGCCGCCTCGGGACTCGTCTATGCGGGCGCGGCGGCGCGGCTGGCGGCGGTGGTCGCCGAGCCGGCGTCGCGACCGGGCCAGGAATCGACGGTGTCGTCGATCGACGAAGCCATGGCGGCGGTGCGGCAGTGAGGCCGCGCGTGGTGGCGGTCGCCGGCGCCAAGGGCAGCCCCGGCGTGAGCTTCGTCAGCGCCGGGCTGGCCTGCCGCTTTGCGTCCCTGGGTATGCCGGCGCTGGCGGTCGACGCCGACGCCGAGGGGATGGCTTTGGCAGCCCTCTTCGACGCAGACCAGGCCGCTGAGCGGCCCTCCGCCGGCGCGGCGGCGCTCACCCCGGACACCCTGAGGGCGATGGCGCTGGCCGTCGAAGGCAGCCTGTCGCTCCTGGAGCTCGGCCGGCGCAGCGACGACCTCGACGGGCGGGCGGTGGCCGGAGCCGCCCGCGAGGCCGGCTTTGCGGCCGTCATCTGCGACCTCGGGCACCAGCATGGACCGCTCCAAAAGCAGCTGGCGGCCGCCGCCGACTGGCTGGTCTGGGTGGTCGAGCCCGACCGCCTGGGGCTCGACCGCGCCGACCGAGCGCTGGCGGCGCCCGCTCTCCGGGGCGCCAGCTGCGGGCTCGTGCTCAACCGCCTGGGCGCCCACACCTTGACGGGCGCCGACCGCGCGCTCTGCGCTCACCACGAGCTCCCGCTGCTGGCCCGGGTCCCGGAGGACCGGCGCGCCGCCAGCCGGTGCACCGCCCGCGCTCCCTGGCACCGGCAGCGGAAGTTTGGCGCCGCCTTCGAGGAGCTGGCAAGCGCCCTGCATCCCGATCTGGCCGGCCGTCGTGGCGGAGCCTGGCGGTGATCGACGCGCAGGGCCTGGAGGCTCGTGTCCGGGCGCAGGTCGAGGCGGAGCTGGCCGGGGTGCTGGCGGCGCGCGAGCTGCCGCGGCTTCTCCTCGAAGACCAGGAATGGCTCTACCAGCTTGTGGGCCGGGCGGTGGTCGAGGCGCAGCAGTCGGATCCCGGGCTTGACCGGGAGCAGGCAGAGCAGCTCTGGCGGCGCATCTTCGGCGCGCTCACCCCGCTGGGGCCCCTCGCCGAGCACCTGGCCGACCCCCTGGTCGAGGAGCTGCGGGTAAACGGCAGCGGCGCCTGCTACGTGGTGCGGGACGGCCACCGGGAGCGGGTGGCGCCTCCCTTCGACTCGGAGCAGGCGCTGATCGACCTCGTGCACTGGTACTCCGACGGCACCGGTAACGCCCGCCTCGACCGAGCCAGCCCCATGGTCACGCTCACACTGCCCGACGGCAGCCGTCTCCACGCCGCCCTGTCGCCGCCGGCGCGGCCCCTGAGCATCACGATCCGGAGGCACCCGCCCAGCCGGTTCCGGACCCTGGCCGACCTCACCGCCAGCGGATTCATGCCGGCCGCCCTCGAGCCGCTGCTGGTGGCGGCGGTTCGGGGCCGGCTCAACATGCTCGTGGCCGGGGGCACCGGGACAGGAAAGACCACATTCGTGCGCTGCCTCTGCCGGCTGATCCCGGAGGAGGAGCGCGTGGTCACGATCGAGGACCAGGCCGAGCTCCACCTCTGGCGGGAGATGGCAGACTGCATCTCATTGGAGGGGCGCCCGGCCAACTCCGACGGCAAGGGCGCGATCAGCATCCAGATGCTCGTCCACGAGGCGCTGAGGATGTCGCCCGATCGGATCGTGATCGGCGAGGTGCGGGGCGGCGAGGCGCTCGACCTGCTCGACGCCATGAATACGGGACACCCGGG
>CAYLIP010000052.1:0-17204 GCA_964383855.1 uncultured Actinomycetes bacterium
GATCTCGATCTCCGGCTACCACATCCGCGAGGCGGGCTCGACCGCGGCGCAGGAGATCGCCTTCACGCTCGCCGACGGCATCGCCTACGTGGATGCGGCTCTGGCGGCGGGCCTCCGGGTCGACGAGTTCGCGCCCCGGCTCTCCTTCTTCTTCAACGCTCACCAGGACTTTTTCGAAGAGGTTGCCAAGTACCGCGCCGCGCGGCGGATGTGGGCCGGCATCATGCGCGACCGCTTCGGCGCCAGAGACCCGAGGTCGCTGACGCTGCGCTTCCACACCCAGACCGCCGGCTCCTCGCTGACCGCCCAGCAGCCGCTGAACAATGTCGTGCGGACCGCGCTGGAGGCGCTCTCGGCGGTGCTCGGCGGCACCCAGTCGCTGCACACCAACGGCTACGACGAGGCGCTCGGGTTGCCCACCCAGACCGCGGCCGAGCTGGCGCTGCGGACCCAGCAGGTGGTCGCCTACGAGACCGGCGTCGCCAAGGTCGCCGACCCGCTCGGCGGCTCCTACTACGTGGAGGCGCTGACCGACCGGCTCGAGGAGGAGGCGCGGCAGATCCTGGCCGAGGTCGACGAGATGGGCGGCGCCGTCCGCGCCATCGAGTCGGGCTGGATGCAGCGCCAGATCGGCGAGGCGGCGTACCGGTTCCAGCAGCGGGTGGAGAGCGGCGAGCGCGTGGTCGTCGGCATGAACCGCTTTGCCACCGAGGGCTCGGAGACCGAGATCATGAAGCTGAGCCCGAAGAGCCAGGCGGAGCAGATCGAGGGCGTGCGCAGGGTGCGGGCCGAGCGCGACCAGGCCCGGGCGGATGAGGCGCTCAGGCGGCTCGACGCCACCGCCAGGGGCACCGGCAACCTGATGGTGCCCCTGAAGGAGGCCCTGGCCGCCTACGCGACGATCGGTGAGTGCTGCAACGTGCTGCGCGGCGTCTTCGGCGAGTACGTTCCGCCGGACACATCGACGTGAGCCAAAAGCGGCTGGCCGAGCTGGGGCTCGACCCCGAGTCGGCGCAGGCGCTGTGCGACCTGGCGCTGCGGGGAGGGGTGGAGGCGGCTCTCGCCGGCCGCACCCTCCCTGAGCTGGAGCGGCGGGGGCTGGTCCGGCTCGGCGCCGGCGGCTACCAGCCGACCGCGACCGGGGTGGTGGTGGCCCGCCAGGTCGAGGCGGCGCTGCGGCCGCCTCCGGCCTGAGCGGCAGGAGCTGAGCCCAGGTTCAGGTAGCTTTATTCGGCATGCCGCCCCCCCGCGTCGACCCGATCAACCGCCTCCGGCAGCTGAAGTACGAGGCCGGGCACGGCGACGCCGAAGGGTTCCGCCGGCAGCACGAGAAGGGCAAGCTCTCGGCCCGAGAGCGGATAGCCCGCCTCGTGGATCACAACAGCTTCGAGGAGCTGGACCTCTTCGCGCGCCACCGCGCGCGGGGCTTTGGACTCGAAGACCGGCGCCCCTATGGCGACGGCGTGGTCACCGGCATGGCCAGGGTAAACGGCCGGCCGGTGATGCTCTTCAGCCACGACGCCACGGTCTTCGGCGGCTCTCTCGGCGAGGTCTTCGCCGAGAAGGTGTGCAAGGTCATGGACCTGGCCCTCCAGAACCGGATCCCCATCATCGGGATCAACGACTCGGGCGGCGCCCGCATCCAGGAGGGCGTCGTCTCGCTGGCCGGCTACGCGGAGATCTTCTGGCGCAACGTGGAGTCGTCGGGGGTGATCCCCCAGCTTTCGCTGATCCTGGGTCCCTGCACCGGGGGCGCCGTCTACTCGCCGGCGATGACCGACTTCACCTTCATGGTCCACGGGGTCGGCTACATGTTCATCACCGGCCCCGAGGTGATCAAGGTGACCACCGGCGAACAGGTCACGTTCGACTCGCTGGGCGGGGCCGAGGTGCACAACACGAAGTCGGGCGTCGCCCATTTCCTGGCCGACGACGAGGACCAGTGCTTCGCCGGCGTGCGCCGGCTGATGTCGTTCCTGCCTCAGAACTGCGACGAGAAGCCGCCGCTGGGCGCGCGCACCGACCCTGTGGATCGGACTTCACCCGAGCTGTCGTCGCTGGTGCCCGACAGCCCCAAGGAGCCGTACGACATCAAGGACGTGATCACCCGCGTGGTCGACCACGGCGAGTTCCTCGAGGTGCAGCCCTTCCACGCCATGAACATCGTGGTCGGATTTGCGCGGCTGGACGGCCGGCCGGTCGGCGTGGTGGCCAACCAGCCCAAGGTGATGGCGGGGGCGCTGGACATCGACGCCTCGGTCAAGGGAGCGCGCTTCGTCCGCTTCTGTGACGCGTTCAACATCCCGCTCGTCGTCTTCGAGGACGTGCCCGGGTTCCTGCCCGGGACAGCCCAGGAGTACGGCGGGATCATCCGCCACGGCGCCAAGCTGCTCTACGCGTTCTGCGAGGCGACGGTGCCCAAGCTGACGGTCGTGACGCGCAAGGCTTACGGCGGCGCCTACTGCGTCATGAACTCCAAGCACATCCGCGCCGACTTCAACGTGGCCTGGCCCACGGCGGAGATCGCGGTCATGGGGCCGGAGGGCGCGGTCAACGTGGTCTTCCGGCGCGAGATCGAGAAGGCCGCCGACGCCGTCGCCAGGCGAGCCGAGCTGGTCGCCGACTACACCGAGCGCTTCGCCAATCCCTACATCGCGGCCGGCCGTGGCTACCTCGACGATGTGATCGAGCCGGCGCAGACGCGGCCGGTGCTGATCCGCGCGCTGCGGGTGGCCTCGCGCAAGAAGCGGCAGCGGGCGGCGCGCTGGCACGGCAACATCCCGCTGTAGGGAGGGCCGGCCCGCATTCCGCGCATGTGCGGGCGCCTGGGCGGAATCCGAGCTGGCATTCCGCGCATGTGCGGGCGCCTGGGGGGAATCCGAGCTGGCATTCCGCGCATGTGCGGGCGCCTGGGCGGAATCCGAGCTGGCATTCCGCGCATGTGCGGGCGCCTGGGGGGAATCCGAGCTGGAATTCCGCGCATGTGCGGGCGCCTGGGCGCTAAACCAGCCCCGCGAGCGCCCGGCCGAGATCCTCGCGGAACTGCCGCAGGCCGGCCTCGAGCGGCTTGCCCTGGCCCGTGAACGCCGCCGCCCGTGCGTGCCCCCCGCCGCCCATGCGCTCGGCGATCGCCGCCACGTCGAGCGTGCGCGACCGCAGGGAGACCGTGGCCTTGGTGGCGTTGACGATCGCCGACCCGTCGGCGCCCAGCCGGTCGAGGAGCGCGTCCGCAAGCTCCGAGCGGTAGCTCTCGGCAAAGCAGATCGCCCAGCGCCGGCCGCCGGCCTCCACCACCTCCGCCTGCTGCACCTTGCGGTCGATGTAATCCCGCCGGCGCCGCTCCTCGACCTCGAGCAGCAGCAGCTCGCCCTCGGTGAAGTCGACCTCCGGTCTTCGCGCGAACCGCTCCAGGAAGCGCTCCTCGCCCTCGAGGCCGAGGAGCGCCGCCAGCTGGGAGGATCGCGGGTCGTGGTGCCGCCAGAGATCGTGGTCCTCGACCAGGCGCGCGAACTCCTCGACCTCGGGCAGGCGCCCGAGGTGGTCCCAGCAGAGCCAGGTCGCGGAGTGGTTGAGGTCGACCCGCGCCCACGGGTGGCGCGCCAGCGCGAGAGCGGACTGGTGGTGATCGAGAAGCGCGAAGGAGCCGCCGGCGGCGATGAAAGCCTCGATGGCCGGCACCGTGGCCTCACTGATCGAGTGATCGGTGAGGAGCACGTCGCGGGCCGAAGCCATGGCCTCGGTGACCGCCGCGTCGACCGCGCCGTTCTCGACCAGGCGGTAATCGTCACGGCCGGTGGCCGCGCGATAGACGACCGCGCAGCCGATTCCGTCGAGGTCGGTGTGGGTCAGGAGCACCGGGTCCATTCTCTTAATTCCTTAGAGTCAGACGGCGTGAAGCTTCTCGAATACCAGGCCAAGGAAGTGCTGGCCTCGCTCGGCATCCCGATCCCTCCGGGGCGGGTCGCGAGGACCCCTGAAGAGGCCGCTCAGGCGGCGTCCGAGCTGGGGGCGGTGGCCGTCAAGGCCCAGGTCCCGGTCGGGGGCCGGGGCAAGGCGGGTGGCATCAAGCTGGCGCAGAACCCGGACGAGGCCCGCGCCGCCGCCGAGCAGATCATCGGCATGGACATCAAGGGCTTCCGCGTTCCCCTCGTCTACTGCGAGGGCGCGCTCGACATCGCGCGCGAGATCTACCTGGGGTTCACCGTCGACCGCGACAACCGCGCCAACATCCTGATGCTCTCGGCCAAGGGCGGGATGGACATCGAGGCGGTCGCCGACGAGGACCCGGAGGCGATCGCGCGCCTCTATCCCAATCCCTGGCGCGGCCCGCTCGACTACGAGCTCAACCAGCTCGTGTTCGAGGCCGGTCTCGGGGAGTACGCGCGGGGGCTGGTGCCGGTCATCAAGAAGCTCTACCGAGCCATCCCCGAGTACGACGCGCTGACTGCCGAGATCAACCCGCTGGTCGTGACCGGGGACGGCAAGGTGGTCGCCGGGGACGCCAAGATCGAGACGGACGAGAACGCGGCCTTCCGCCAGAAGGGCCTGGAGGAGCGGTATGGGGCCGTGCTCGAGGAGGAGGGCGATCCCTACGAGCGGGAGGCCAAGCGCCGGGGCCTGACCTACGTTTCGCTGGAAGGCGACGTCGGGATCATCGGGAACGGCGCCGGCCTGTGCATGGGCACCCTCGACCTCGTGCAGCGCGCGGGCGGGGCGGCGGCCAACTTCTGCGACATCGGGGGCGGCGCCCGGGCCGAGGTCGTGGAGAACGCGATGGAAGTCATCCTCATGAACCCCAAGGTGAAGGGGATTCTGGTCAACATCTTCGGCGGCATCACCCGCGGCGACGAGGTCGCGCGCGGCCTGGTCACCGCCCGCGACAACGTCGGGCTCAAGCTCCCTCTGGTGGTCCGGCTGTCGGGGACCAGCGAGGAGGAGGGGCGGCAGATCCTCCGGGAGAACGGGATCGAGCCGGGCAGCGACGCCTGGGCCGCCGCCCAAAAGATCGTCGAGCTGACCGGAGGTGCCCGATGAGCATCCTGCTGACCGAGAGCACGCGCGCGATCGTCCAGGGCATCACCGGCCGAGAGGGGTCCTTCCACACCCAGCAGGCGCAGGCCATGGGAACCAGGGTGGTGGGGGGCGTCACCCCCGGGCGGGGCGGCAGCCAGCACAACGGCGTGCCCGTCTTCGACACCGTGGCCGAGGCCGTCCGCGAGACCGGCGCCAACGCCTCCGGCATCTTCGTCCCGCCGCCCTATGCGGCCGACGCCATCATGGAGGCGGCGGCCAACGGGATCACGCTGATCGCGTGCATCACGGAGGGCATCCCGATCCAGGACATGATCCGGGTCAAGGACTTCCTGCGTGTCTACCCGGGCGTGCGGCTGATCGGCCCCAACTGCCCGGGCCTGCTGACGCCGGGCGTGGGCAAGATCGGCATCATCCCCCAGCGCTTCTCGTCACCGGGCTCGGTCGGCATCGTGGCCCGCTCGGGCACGCTGACCTACGAGACCATGGCCGCCCTGACCGCGGCCGGCATGGGCCAGTCCACCATCGTCGGCATCGGTGGCGACCCGGTCAACGGGATGTCCTTCGTCGACGTCATCCAGCTCTTCGAGCAGGACCCGGAGACGACGCACCTCGCCGTGATCGGCGAGATCGGCGGCTCGGACGAGGAGCGGGCGGCCGAGGTGCTCGGGCGCGGGTCCCGGCTCAAGTCGGTCGCGTTCATCTCCGGCCGGACGGCGCCGGAGGGAAAGCGCATGGGTCACGCGGGCGCCATCGTCTCCGGGAACCGGGGGACCGCCCAGAGCAAGGAGGCCGCCTTCCGGGCGGCGGGCGTGCCGGTGGCGGAGACAACCGACCAGATCGTCGAGCTCCTCCGCGGCCAGTAGCGCTTACAGATCCTTGATCCGTGGTTGCGAATTGGGCCCGCCCGGCGGCGGTATATACATTCCAGGATGCTCGAGGAAGTCGCCGCTTACCTGGTCCTGGCGCCGATCGTTGCCATCGTTCTGGCCCTGGTCGGCGGAGCCGCCTGGTCGCACCGCCGGAATCTCACGGCGCTACCCGTGGAGAAGGATCCCCGCCTCAGCGACTAGACTCCGGGCAGTGGTCCCGGTGACGGTCGCTCGGTCGGACGGTGACAGCCGTCTGCAGCTGGCGGTGCTTTTCTCGGCGCTCACCGGCTGGCTCCTCTACACCCGCCTCTTCTGGACGCTGAGCACCTTCCACGCGACCCTTCCGCCGTGCCCCTTCCTCTTCCTGAGCGGTCATCCCTGCCCGCTCTGCGGCGGTACCCGGTCCTTCGCCGAGATGTGGCAGGGGGACCTGGTCGGGGCGGCCCGCTTCCATCCCCTGGGCCCGGCGCTCTTCATGCTGACCTTCGCCGCCGCGGCCGGCCTGGCCTTCCTGTTGGCGACCGGAAGGACCCTGCGCTGGACCGGCGGCCGGGTACTCGAGCGCCGCGCATGGATCGGGCTGGCCGCGGTCTTCCTGGGGGCGTGGTGCTTCCGGCTGGCCTTCCTTCCGCTGCCCCGATGACGCGCCCTTGAACTTCGATCTCAGCGAAGAGCAGGCTGCCGTCCGCGAGCTGAGCCGTGACTTCGCCCGCGAGGTGGTGGCGCCCGCCGCCGCCGAGCTCGACCGCGAGCATCGATTCCCGACCGAGATCGTCCGCCAGATGGGCGAGCTCGGCCTCTTCGGGCTGCCCTTCCCGGAGGAGCACGGCGGGGCCGGAGGCGACTTCCTGTCCTACTGCATCGCGATCGAGGAGATCTCGCGCGCCGACGCCGGCGTGGGCATCACGCTGGAAGCGGCGGTGTCGCTCGGCGCCTCGCCGATCCACGACTTCGGCACGACCGAACAGAGGCGAGAGCTGCTGCCCGACCTGCTCGCCGGGCGCAGGATCTGGTCGTTCGGGCTCACCGAGCCCGAGGCCGGCTCCGACGCCGGCGCCACGCAGACGCGCGCTGAGCTGACCGGCGGCGAGTGGGTGATCAACGGCGCCAAGCAGTTCATCACCAACTCGGGCACGCCGCTCTCGGCGGGCGTGACGATCACCGCGGTGACCCGGCGGCCGGAGGGTTCGGCCAGGAGGGGCGAGATCAGCGCCATCCTGGTGCCCGCCGGGACGCCCGGCTACGAGGTCCAGCCGGCATACCGAAAGCTGGGCTGGCACTCCTCGGACACCCATCCGCTCGCCTTCGACGGCTGCCGCGTGCCCGAGGCCAACCTCCTGGGCGCGCGGGGCGGCGGCTACGGACAGTTCCTGCACACCCTGACCGGCGGCCGGGTCGCGATCGCCGCGCTTTCCGTCGGCCTGGCCCAGGCCTGCCTGGACGCATCCCTGGAGTACGCCAACGCGCGGCGGGCCTTCGGCCGCCACATCTCGGCCTTCCAGGCGATCCAGTTCAAGCTCGCGGACATGGCGACCGAGGTCGAGCTGGCCCGGCTCATCACGTACCGGGCGGCGACCGCCTACCAGCACGCCGGCCGCACGAGCGGCGAGCTTCGAAAGCTGGCTGCGATGGCCAAGCTCTACGCGTCCGAGACCTCGAAGCGGGCCGCCGACCAGGCGGTGCAGATCCACGGTGGCTACGGCTTCATCGAGGACTACCCGGTCGCGCGCTACTGGCGCGACGTCAAGGTCAACGAGATCGGCGAGGGGACCAGCGAGGTCCAGCGGATGCTGATCGCCAGGGAGATCGGGGCCGGGGGGTGACGGGTCGGGGAGGCCGGGCCTCCTTGTGCCGCCCGCTACTCGTCCGGGACGTCCTCCAGCTTGGGCGTCAGCTCGCACACCCAGCGTCCGTCGTCGAGCCGGCGGATGAACCGCGCGTAGCCGGCGTTGCGGGCCACGTTCAGGAACTGCTCCTGGGTGATGAGGCCGCGCAGGCGGGCCAGGTCGCCGTAGTTGGCGTCGCGCATGATCCCGCCGACCACGCCCGCCAGCTCACGCCACTGTCCCTCGGACAGCGGTTCGGCGTAGCCCGCGATGGTCACCAGCAGAGCGGCGGTGGGGCCGGTGATGGTCTCCGGCAGGATCCGCTCGGTTTTGGCGCGCTGGATGATCTCGCGGCCCTGCTCGATGATGGCCGCGATCCGATCGCGCCGGACGCCGATGATGTCGCGGCCGCTACCGACGGTGGTGCCTTCGAGGTAGCGCGGCCCAGCTTGCATCAGTCGCGACCTATTCTAAGTCGCGACTTGCACCTCGACCTGCCGCCCGAGCACGCCGCCCTTCGCGATGCCGTCCGCGAGTTCGCCCAGTCGGTGGTCAAGCCGCTGGCCGCCGAGGTCGACCGCGACCACCGCTTCCCGGCGGAGGCGATCGCGGGGGCGCGCGAGCTCGACCTGATGGGAATCCTGCTTCCCGAGGAATACGGTGGCGCCGGGCTCGATCACCTTGCCTTCACCGTCTGCATCGAGGAGCTGGCCATGGCCTGCGCCAGCACGGCGGTCATCGTCGACGTCCACAACTCGGTGGCCGCGGAGCCGATCCTGCTCTTCGGCACCGAGGAGCAGAAGCGGAAATGGCTGCCGCCCATGGCCTCGGGCGAGCTGCTCGGCGCCTTTGCGCTCACCGAGCCCTCGTCGGGCTCGGACGCGGCCAGCCTGAAGACGGTGGCGCGGCGCCATGGCGACGAGTACGTGCTCAGCGGCCGCAAGGTCTTCATCACCAATGTGGACCATGCCGGCATGTACCTCGTCTTCGCCCGCACGGGGGCCGAGGAGGGGGCGCGGGGCGTCAGCGCCTTCATCGTTCCGGCCGCCTCCCAGGGGCTGTCCGTGGGCAGCGTCTTCACCAAGATGGGCCTGCACGGGTCGCCCACCGGGGAGCTGGTGCTGGAGGAGGTGCGCGTGCCCGCCGCCAACCGCCTGCACGACGAGGGCAGGGGCTTCGCGGTCGCCATGCGGGCGCTCGACTCGGGCCGCATCGGGATCTCCGGCCAGGCGCTGGGCATCGCACAGGCCGCCCTCGACGAGGCGATCGCCTTCGACCGCGTCCGCGAGCAGTTCGGACAGCCGATCGCCGACTTCCAGGGCGTCCGCTTCATGCTCGCCGACATGGCCACCCGTGTCGTCGCGGCCCGCCAGCTGACCTACCACGCGGCATGGCTCTGCGGCGCCGGCCGGCCGTTCACCCGCGAGGCGTCGATGGCCAAGCTCTTCAGCACCGACACCGCCATGGCCGTGGCCACAGACGCGCTCCAGCTGGCCGGCGGCTACGGGTTCACCACCGACTATCCGTTCGAGCGCCACTTCCGGGACGCCAAGGCGCTCCAGATCTACGAGGGCAGCAACCAGGTTCAGCGAGTGGTGATCGCCCGCGAGGTGCTGCGGTAGAGCGCCTTCGGCCGGCGGCCGGATGGCTGATGGCGGCGGCCCTGGCGCTGGCCCCCGCCTACACCATCCGCTTCCACGTGGGACCGCTTCCGAGCACGCTGCTCGAGGCGGTCCTGGTGGTCGCCATCCTGGCCGGCCTGGCCGCCTACTGGGAGCAGGTGCCGTGGCGGAACCCCTTCACGTGGGTGGGGCTGCTCTTCGTCCTGGGCGCCACGCTTGACGTCTGGTTCGCCCCCGACCGGCGGGCCGCGGCGGGCCTCTGGAAGGCCTACTTCATCGAACCGGCGCTGGCCGCGCTGGTGATCGCCGCCATGGCTCCCCGGCACTGGCGGCGGTTCCTGCTGGCGATCGCGCTCGGCGCGCTGGTCCCGGCGCTGGTCAACGTATGGGTGGAGGGGAGCGCGCTGGTCACCGGGCGCTTCAACGAGGTGACGCCCCAGGTCGCGATCTACAACAGCGCCAATGCCATCCCGCTCTTCCTGGAGCCGGTGGCGGCCTTCGCGCTGGCGATCGCGGTGCATGCCCCCCTCCGGCGGGACCGCGTGGCGGCCGCGCTGTTCTTCCTCGCCTACGCGGCCGCCATCCTGACCAGCTTCTCGCGCCTGGGCTGGATCACCCTGGTCGTCCTCTGCCTCTTCGTGGCCGCCTTCCACCGGCTGCGCTGGCAGGCCTTCGCGGTGGCGATCCTGCTCGCCGCCGCCCTCTTTGCCGGCTCTCATCGGGTGCGCGACCGGATCCTGGTCGAGTTCGACTTCAACAGCTCGAGGAACAGCCTCGCCATCCGGTTCCCGCTCTGGCGGGCGACGCTCGCCATGCTGGCGGACCGGCCGCTCCTGGGGGGCGGCCTGGCCGGGTTCAAGGCCGCGATCACCCCCTACGCGCAGCGGGCCGGCTATGGCGAGGACCTGATCTACCCGCACGACCTGGTGCTGAACGCGTGGACCGAGACCGGGCTGCTGGGCCTGGCCGGCTTTCTCGGCACGCTGGTCCAGGCCCTTCGCCTCGGACTTCGCCGCCTGCGCGGGGATCCCTGGCGGCGAGCGCTCGGCATCGGGCTCCTCGCCATGCTGGTCACCTTCGTGGTGCACGGCATCGGCGATGTGCCCTATTTCAAGAACGACCAGGCGCTGGTCTTCTGGGCCCTTCTCGCGGTGACCCTCGGCTCCGGCGCGAGCGGTTCCGGCGGCGATAATCAGGTCGGAGCATGAACTTCGCACTCTCCGAGGAGCAGGTGGCGATTCGCGACACCATCCGCGAGCTGGTGTCGGACCGGGTCGCCCCGCGCGCCGCCGAGGTGGACGCCAAAGCCGAGTACCCGGAGGATGTGCAGCTCGCGTTCGCCGAGAACGGCGTGCTGGCCATCCCCTTCCCCGAGGCCTATGGCGGCATCTCGGGATCGAGCGCGACCATCTGCATGGGGGTCGAGGAGATCGCCCGGGCGTGCACCACGTCCTCCCTGATCCTGGCCGTGCAGGCGCTCGGCTCCTACCCGATCCTGATCGCCGGGAGCGAGGAGCAGAAGAAGCGCTTCTGTCCCCCCCTGGCGGCCGGTCAGCTGGCCGCCTATGCGCTCACCGAGGCCGGCTCCGGCTCCGACGCCGCGGCCATGAAGACCGTGGCCAGGCGGTACGGCGACGAGTACGTGCTGACCGGGACCAAGACCTTCATCACCCATGGCAGCATCGCCGACACGCTCGTCGTCTTCGCCCGCAGCGATCCCGACCCGGCGGCGGGGGCGCGTGGAATCTCGGCCTTCGTGCTCGAGAAAGAGAAGAGTCCCTGGAAGACGCTCAAGCTCGAGCACAAGCTCGGCATCCGGGGCTCGCCGACCGCGCAGCTGGCCTTCGACGAGGTCAGGGTGCCCGCCGCCAACCGCCTGGGCGCTGAGGGCCAGGGGTTCAAGATCGCGCTGGCCGTGCTCGACCGCTCGCGGCCCGGGATCGGCGCCCAGGCGCTCGGCATCGCGCAGGGCGCCTTCGACTTCGCCGTGCGCTATGCCAGGGAGCGGGAGCAGTTCGGGCAGCCGATCGCCAGCTTCCAGGGCATCCAGTTCATGCTCGCCGACATGGCCACCGCGATCGAGGCGTCGCGCCAGCTCGTGTACCTGGCGGCCTACAAGGTGGACCAGAAGGCGCCTGACCTGACCGAGGTGGCGGCGATGGCCAAGGTGTTCGCGTCCGACGCCGCGATGTCGGTCACGACCGACTGCGTGCAGATCCTCGGCGGCTACGGGTACACGCAGGACTATCCGCTCGAGCGGATGATGCGCGACGCCAAGATCACGCAGATCTACGAAGGCACAAATCAGATCCAGAGAGTGGTCATCAGCCGGGCCCTGCTTCGTCGGTGAGGCGGGCGCTTCTGCGCCGATCGGCCGGCTCACTTACACTTTCGCGCCGACGGTGAACGATCTCGGCGATGCCATCCGCCGGCCGGCCAGGGACGCCCAATGGGTCACCAGGATCACCGTCATGAGCCTGATCACGATCGCGCCGGCGCCGCGCCGGCCGGAGGCATCCTGATCGCCGCGCTGTCTGTGCTCGCGGCCTGCTTCCTGGGCTCGTCCGGCAGCCTGCTCTTCGGCGCAGGGATCTGCCTGACCATCGCGTACGGCTATGCGGTCGCCGCCGGCGCCGTCCGGCGCTACGAATTGGACCTGGGGCCGGCCGCGCCCCCCCATGACGCCGGCGCCGCCGGCGGTGCATCAAGGAGGTTCGCATGAGCGAGAACCCACCGCCCTCGGGCGGCTGGCAGCCGCCGGGGCAGGGGGACCGGCCCGGTGAGAGCCCGCCCCCGCCACCCCCGTCCTCACCGCCGCCGCCTCCCCCGCCGCCTCCCCCTTCTTCGCCGCCGCCTCCCCCAGAAGGGGTGGGCGAGCCGGCCCCCGGTGGCCATCAGCCCCCGCCCCCGCCGGGCGGCGGGTACCAGCCTCCCCCGCCCCCGCCGGGCGGCGGGTACCAGCCTCCGCCGCCACCGGGCGGCGGGTATCAGCCTCCGCCGCCACCGGGCGGCGGGTACCAGCCTCCGCCGCCTCCCGGCGGTTACGTCCCGGCGCCGGCCTCCGGCGGCGGCTACGCGGCCTCCCCGCCCAACGACTCCCAGGCCATGCTCGCCCTCATCCTGGGCATCGTCAGCGTCGTCTGCTGCTCGATATTGGGGCCGGTCGCCTTCTTCATCGGCAATTCGTCGCTCACCCGGATCCGGGCCAGCAACGGGGCTCTCGGCGGCGCCGGGCTGGCCCAGGCCGGCCGCATCCTCGGCATCGTCGGCACCGTCCTGCTCGCTCTGGGTGTCCTCTACGTGATCGTGGTCGTGCTTGCTGGAGCCGGTCGCAGCAGCGGCTAGCTTGACCGTTTGGGAGCCGCGCGGTTTTACTTAGCCGCGCGGCTCCGCCGCCCTCCACGTCCCCGCCAACGTCCCAGCAGAGAGGTAGCTTTCGTTTTGGAGTCCCGCTTTGGGGCACCCGCTCCCGTGCGTGCCCGCCGTTCGCTGTACCGTCCGAGCCGGCGGCCGCCCGCTTTCAAGCGCGGCCTGTTCGGTGCCCTCGCGCTCGTGCTGGTGGTTGCCGTCGTGGCCGGCGGCACCCGCCTCTTCGAGTTCCTGCAGTCGGTCGCCAACCTGGGCAGCCCGATCTCGGCCTTCCAGAAGCAGGTCGACCCGCCCGCCGGGTCGATAGCCTTCAAACTGGCCCACGGCGAGCGCGTCAACCTGCTGATGCTCGGGTATGGGGGGGCCGAGAACGACGCGCCCTGGCTCACCGACTCCATGCTCCTGCTCTCCATCGATCCCGCCACCCACCGGGCGATGGAGGTCTCGATTCCGCGAGACCTGATGGTCGACATCGCCGCCTTCACGGGGGGCCGGACGGTCTACCAGAAGGTCAACGTCGCCTACGAGATCGGAATGGACGACGCCGACTGGCCGGGCAAGAAGCCCGAATACCGGGGCAGGCAGGCGGGGGGCAGGCTGGCCATGGACACGGTCTCCACGATCACCGGCCTGCGCCTGGACGGGTTCGTCGCCGTCGACTTCAAGGCCTTTCGAGACCTTGTCAACACGCTCGGCGGCGTGCGCGTCTGCCTGGACACGCCGCTCGACGACAACCAGTACCCCGACTACCACAACGGCTACGTGAAGGGCGGCATCCATTTCGCCGCCGGCTGCCAGCAGGTCGACGGCGAGCGCGCGCTGCAGCTGGCCCGCTCCCGGCACGCCGTCCAGGCCGAGCAGCAGTCGGATTACGGCCGCGCCCGCCGCCAGCAGCAGCTCCTGAACGCGATCCGGCGCAAGGCGGAATCGGCCAATGCCATCACCCGGGCGCCGCAGCTGATGGACGTGCTCCAGAAGGATTACGTGTCGAGCCTCGACCTGAGCGACCTGCAAGCGCTCTACGCGTGGGGCGGCAGGCTGCCCGACACCGCCATCGGTCACTTCGGGATCACCGAGGATGACCTCGCCGCCCGCTTCTACATGCAGCGCGGCAGCTGCGCGGCCTATTACGCCGACGTGCTCTGCCCGGTCGACCCCACCTTCAAGCAGATGCACGCCTTTTTCAGCGGCCTCTTCGTCGACCCGCAGGTGCTGTCCGAGAAGGCGCCGGTCCAGGTGGTGAACGCGAGCGCGACGCTCGAAGACATGGGGGACAGGGTGACCGCCACCCTGAAGCCGCTCGGCCTTGCCGCCGCCCCGCCGGTCCGGCGCCGGGTCCAGGAGAAGTCGGTCATCTACGACTACTCGGGCGGCCGCTACGGCCTCACCGCCCGCTGGCTCTCGACCTACTTCGGCGTCCCCGTCGTCACGCCGCCGACGCCGGCGCCGGGGCCGGCCGACGGACTGGTCGTCGTCCTCGGCCGCGACTACGCGCTGCGCTGGATAGGACAGGGTTAAGGACCGGTAGCGGGCACCGGTAGAATCCAGGCGCATGGCGCGCCCGCACTCAAGGGCCCGTCGCTCGCGCTACAGCTACACCTCTCGACTCTCCCGCTCCCTCCCGGCGGTGCTGGTGGTGGTGTTCCTGCTCGGAATGATCTTCGGCGCCAGCGTAGTGGTCGCGAGAACCCTCAACTTCCTCCACGCCGTCACCGGCCGCGGCCCGGCGAGCGTGATCAACATCGTCCAGAACGCGGTCGCGCCGCCTCCGGGCTCGATCGCCTACAAGCTCCAGAACAACCAGCCGGTCAACATCCTGGTGCTTGGCATCGGGGGGGCCGAGAACGACGCCCCCACCCTGAGCGACACCATCATGGTGATCACCATCGATCCCCAGTCGAAGCGTGTGGTCGAAACCTCCGTCCCGCGCGACCTGTGGGTCAGGTTCGATGCCTGGACCGACGGGCGCAGCTACGCCAACAAGATCAACGTCGCCAACGAGATCGGCTCCGACGACAGCTACTCGATCTATCCGTGCTGCAAGAAACCGGACTTCACGGGGCGCGACGGCGGAGGTCACTTCGCGGAGTCGGTCGTGGGCAACGTGACCGGAATCAAGTTCGACCGCTACGTGACCGTCGACTTCAAGGCCTTCCGCGACACCGTGGACGCCCTTGGCGGGGTCGACATAACCCTCGACACGCCGCTGGACGACTGCCACTACCCGGACTACCACGACGGCTACATCAACCACGGCGTGCCCCCGGGCCACCCCTGTCCACCCGGCTCGGGCATCCACTTTCCGGCCGGGCCGCAGCACGTGGACGGCGAGAAGGCGCTCGAGCTGGCGCGGTCGCGAGACGCCAGCGAGCCGGAGCAGGCGACCGACTTCGCGCGCGCCAAGCGCCAGCAGACGATCGTCCAGGCGATCCGGAAGAAGGCGCTCTCGGTCAACGCGATCGCCAAGCTGCCGGACCTTATGAACGCGGTCCAGAAGAACGTCAGGACGGACATGGACGTCAACGACATCCAGGCCCTGTATGACTGGGGGTCGAAGGTTTCGGACAGCGCCTTCGTGAAGGTGGCCCTCACCAACACCGACCTGCTGCGGGACTTCTACGAACAGGCCGGCAGCTGCGGGGATCCCTCCGCCTACGTGCTCTGTCCCGAGGATCCGACCTACCGGTACATCCGCTTCTATGTGGCCCGCGAGCTGATCGATCCGCAGGTGGTCGGGGAGCAGGCGCCGATCCAGTTTCTCAATGCCACCAGCGCCTCCTCCGACATCGACGCCCGGGTCACCAACTCCCTGCGGCCATTCGGTTTCCACCTGGCCGACCCGCTGACCAGCCGGCTCCGCGCCGGCGCCCAGACGCGCATCATCGACTACTCGAACGGCCAGTACCCGCTCACCGCGAGCTGGCTCTCCAACTATCTGGGTGCCCCGGTCGAGACGGCCGACACCGTCAACGGGGAGCCCGCGGTCCTGCTCAAGGGCCAGTCGACCCAGGGCCTGGTCGTGGTCCTCGGTCATGACTTCGGTCTTCGCTTCTACGGTCTGCAGCCATGAGCCGGGACCTGGTCGCCGACTTCCATGACCGCAACGTGCGCGGCCTGGCCCGCGCGATCAGCCTCGTGGAGCGGCGCGACGCTTCCGTGCGGCGCCTGCTGGAGCAGCTGCGAGACGACCTCCAGCGCCCTCGGGTGATCGGCTTCACGGGGGCCCCCGGCACCGGCAAGTCGACGCTGGTCGATGCCCTGGTGGCCAGGCTCCGGCAGGCCGGGGAGACGGTCGGCGTGCTGGCGGTCGACCCCAACTCGCCCTACTCGGGGGGCGCCATCCTGGGGGACCGGATCCGGATGCAGCGGCACGCCCTCGACGAGGGCGTCTACATCCGCTCGATGGGAGCGCGCGGGCACCTGGGCGGCCTCTCGGTGGCGAGCCGGGAGGCGATCCGCCTGCTGGGCGCCTTCGGTTTCCAGAACGTGCTCCTGGAAACGGTCGGGGTCGGGCAGTCAGAGCTGGAGGTGGCGGCGGTGGCCGACACCACGGTGGTCGTGCTAACTCCCGGCCTGGGGGACGGCGTCCAGATGATCAAGGCCGGGATCATGGAGATCGCGGACGTCTTTGTGGTCAACAAGGCCGACCAGCCGGCCGCCGCCAAGACCGCCCAGGAGATCCGGACCATGCTCAACATGGGCCCCAAGACGCAGTGGCGGCCGCCCATCGTGCTCACGGTGGCGGCCAGGGGTGAGGGCCTGGACGAGCTCCTGGCGGCCGTCGTCCAGCATGAGGAGCACATGCGCTCTTCCGGCGCCGCCGGCGAGCGGGCGGCCGCTCGGCTCAAGGACGAGGCCGCCGACCTGGTCGGCGAGTGGGCGCGCGCCGAGGCCCGGCGGCTCCTGGACGAGGATCCGGACCTGGCCGAGCGGCTGCTCAGCGACCGGATCCCCTACTCCGCGGCCGAGGAGATCCTGACCCGCCAGGGCCGAAAACTGGTGCCCGAGGGCGCGCGGTCGCGATCCAACCGATAATTTGATCGATATGAAGGACGGCCGAGAGACATCGACGATCTCAGGGGTGCCGGTCAAGGTCGTGTACACCTCGGCCGACCTGGAGGGTCACCGGGAGGAGGCGCCGGGCGAATTCCCCTACACGCGCGCGATCCGGCCCACCGGATATCGGGGCCGGCTGTGGACGATGCGCCAGTTCTCGGGCTTTGCCTCGGCCGCCGACACCAACCGCCGCTACCACTACCTGCTGAAGAACGGGCAGACCGGCCTTTCGGTCGCCTTCGACATGCCGACGCTGATGGGCCAGGACTCGGATGCGCCCACGTCGCGCGGCGAGATCGGGCACTGTGGCGTCGCCATCGATTCGCTGGCCGACATGGAGACGCTCTTCGACGGCATCCCGCTCGACCAGGTCACGACCTCGATGACCATCAACTCGCCGGCGGCCATCCTGCTCGCCATGTACCTGG